>DAOQAY010000017.1:0-29845 GCA_035354435.1 bacterium | reverse complement strand
AAAAACGCCGACCCTCAGCTTACATTTCCCGAAGCCCTCAAAAAAGCCGGACGGAACTGAATAAATCCCTACACATCTTGACAAGTTGGAAAAAAATCATAATATTCAACCGCTTCATGTTGTTTAACAAATCCGAAGTATGAAAGGCGGTGAAAAAGAAATGCGTAGACAGAAAGTCATTGCTCCCCTAGAGGTTTATGTATCTGATGATCTTGAGAAGGCAATAAAGATCTTGAAGAAGAAAATGGCTCTTGAAGGTCTTTATAAGGAACTTAAGAAGCGTCGTCACTACGAACCACCATCAGTGCGTAACCGTCTGAAAAAAGAGGAAGCTGAAAGAAGACGCAGAAAGAACATGAAGAAGAAAAGAGTTTAAAACCTTTTCTGTTCTGATTTTGCCGGCCGCCTTCGGGCGGTCTTTTTTTTAGGTTTAGTAAGTGTCATAATGTCAAATTGACTTTTTGTCATTATATTTGACATGCTAACATATTGAAAATATTGTATTCTGTCGATGGAACGGTTCTTGCTTTATTCGGGATTCGTTTTTTGCGGAGGATGATTATATGGAAAAGTTGAATGTTGCAATAGTTGGCGCTACAGGACTTGTCGGACAGGAATTTATTACGATCCTTGAGGAAAGAAAATTTCCGGTTAAAGAGCTTTTTCCTTTTGCCAGCGAAAGATCTATCGGTGAAACAGTTGAATTCCACAAAAGGGAAATAGATGTCATTCCCCTGGCTGAAGAGACAATAAAATCAAGAAAAATCGATATTGCACTGTTCAGTGCCGGAGCGGCCGTGGCTCTTGAGATGGGTCCTGTGTTCGCTGAAAACGGTGCATGGGTGATTGATAACAGTTCGGCATTCAGGATGGACGATAAAGTTCCTCTTGTTGTTCCTGAAGTGAACGGACATGTCATCAAAGAGTACAATTCCAGAATAATTGCAAATCCTAACTGTTCAACTATTCAGCTGGTTCCATATCTGAAAACACTCAACGACCTTTTTAAAATAAAAAGAGTAGTTGTAAGTACTTATCAGAGCGTAAGCGGTGCCGGCAGGAACGGTATTGACGAACTCAGAGATCAGGTTTCGGCACTTTTTTCAGGTCGCAGTGTATCTTCCAAGACTTTTCCACAGAGAATAGCATTCAACCTTATTCCTCAGATCGGTCCTTTCTATACTGACGGATATTGTGAAGAGGAAGTTAAAATGATCAATGAATCCAGGAAGATACTTTCGATTCCTGATCTTGATCTTGATGTTACGACAGTCCGAGTGCCGACTTTTTTCTCTCATGCAGAAACAGTCACTGTGGATTTGCAGAAAACTTGCGATCTCGACTTATTGAGAACTGAGATAGGATCTCAATCCGAGATGGTCCTCATGGATGATTTTGAGCAGTTGCTCTACCCGACACTTCTTGATTCTTCAGGAAAGGACGAAGTTTTTATCGGTCGTCTGAGGCTGGGTAGAGAAAATAAAAAAAGAGTTCAGGCATGGGTTGTTGCAGACAATGTAAGAAAGGGTGCTGCATACAATGCAATAAGGATTGCTGAAACATTAATCGGGGGCAGTTAATGAAAAAATTGATATTTTTACTGTGTTTCCTGTTATTTGCACCTCTTTTTTCAGATGACACCTCGGAGTATCTTGAAAATGTGAAATTTGATCCTGCGCACGGTGCTTTGAACTATGATGGAAAAATAAAAGTTCTTTACGATCTGCCGAAAAACGATCTTGTCAGAAAAGTTTATCTTTCGGTTGTTATCGGTCCTAGCGAGATAGTCATTGATTCCACAGTTGAAGACGGAGATTTCGGATATCTGAACAATTCGCTGACCTTAAATGGTTCGGAACTATATGATATAATTTATGCAGAAAGACCAGGGTTCGTCAGAGAAAACAGTGTGGATATTGCAGCTGCTGATACGGATATCACGGCAGATACGGATATCACGGCAGATGAAGATGCTGTTCCGGATGAAGATTCCGACTTTGAGCCTGATGATTCAGACGCAGATTCTGATTATGTCAAAAGCGATAAAGCCTGGGCAGACAATCAGTATAAAATTAAGCTGACAGTTGAACTTGATAATTCGACAACCGGCTCAGATGATGATGTGCTGGATGATAGCGATACTGTAACAACGACAACCACTACGGTTCCGGCAAGTGTTTCGCAAACTTTGAATGTCAGGTTTGATAATACAGCTCCAGCCAAACCTGATAAAATAGAAACTGAGGGTGGAGACCAGAGAATAATTATCCGTGTAACTCCGCCGACAGATCCTGATGACAGCAAAAAGTATGAAAAGATTGGAAAATACCATGTGAAATTGACTGGAAAATTTTTTAATGGGAATTCTGAAATTGATTCCGAGCTGGAATATGTTACAGCGGTTTCCAGCTCTTCATACGCCAAAGAGTGGGAGTTTTCGGTATCAGGAAAAGACGGACTGGAACTGATAAACAATGATAAAAATGATCCGGATTACAACTACAAAGTGACCGTCTATGCTGAAGACATTGCAGGGAATTCCAATCCGGCAAACACAATTGGTGTAGATGATGCTTTTGCTGTTACAACTTACGGATTCTGGACAAATTACGAAAAAAGCGGCGGAAAAGATGACGGCGGATTCTGTTTTGTCGCTACTGCAGGGTTCGGCAGTTATTTTCACCCGAATGTCATGATACTCCGGGATTTTAGAGATAAGGTTCTTTCCAAGTCAGGGTTGGGTCGTGATTTTATAAAAGCATACTACAAATTTGGCGCAGTTCCTGCCGGAATTATAAGTGAATACAGTGTATTGAAACCAATTGCAAGAACAATGCTTATGCCTCTGGTTGTTTTGTCCTGGTTTTTGACGACAACTCTTGGAAATATTATTCTGGGACTTTGGATTCTAATGATCTTATCGTTCTTTTTTAAGATGAAAATGAATCGCAGGGTATTGATGCCGCTTATACTTTTGGGAATTTTCACTTATGGCGGAAATCTTTACGGTGTTGACGGTGAGTTCAGTTTTAACAGTTCATTCTATTATCCGGAAAATATTGATGACGGTATGAGTAAAAATCAGGAAGGCGAAGGTCCTTTTGAAGAAATTGGCGGATCTAAGTTGAAATATCTTCCAGCTCTGACATTTGGCTTTGCTCTACCCATTCCTGTTGTAAAAGACTACATCAGATGGTCGCTGATCGGAGGTATAGGTTATACAAGATTTAAAGGAACTTCAATAGATGCCGCCGGTGAAAAAACTCCCGACAGCACGGAAATGCACTTTATTCCTCTGATGGCTGAAATGAAGATCCGGCCTGTTTACTGGTTTCCGGTCTGGCCGTATGCGACAATAGGAATTGATTACTACACTTGGTGGATAAGGGAAAAAGGCAAGACTGCTGAAGATGGCGGCACTTTCGGTTTCCACGGCAACTTCGGTCTGCTTATATCTTTAAACTGGATTGATGAGGGATCTTCAAGAAAGTTTGAAGAATCTGCAGGAATAACCAATACAGCACTGTTTATTCATTACAGACTTGAAAAGATTAACGATTTCAACAAGAAAGAGAGTTTCGATCTTACCGGGTCAAGATTTGAATTCGGAATTTTGTTTGAATTTTAAAAAAGATGGTTTTTGATAACTGTAAAATTGCTTTTTATCTGCTGATATGTAAAATTGGCTCTCGAAAAAAAGTAGGCGGGTAGCTATTTTTAGTTGATTGTTTTTTTACCAAATAGGAGGTAACCTTGAAAAAGATTCTTTTTATCATGATTATTGCGGCTGTTGCATTAATGTTTACAGCCTGCCCGAAGTCGGGTGAAGCAGAACCAAAGGAAAAAGTTAAACTTTCCTTTTATGTTATGAGTAAATGTCCCTATGGCGCACAAGTTCTTACAGGTGTAAAACCTGCTCTTGACAAACTTGGCAACGCAGTTGATTTCGAACTCAATTACATCGGAAACGAAGCTGACGGAAAATGGACTTCTATGCACGGTGACACAGAAGTTGCCGGAGACAAAATCGCTCTTTGCGCAAAAAAGTATTTCCCGAAGAAATACATGGATCTTAATGTCTGTATGGCAAAAGATTTCAGAAAGATCCCGGAAAATCTTGAAAGCTGCGGAAAAGAAACTTCTGTTGATATTTCAAAAATAAAGACATGTGCTGATGGCGAAGAAGGCACAAAGCTTGCTACTGAAAGCTTCATGGCTTCTAAAGCAAAAGGTGCTTCCGGTTCACCCACTATTTTCCTTGCTGACAAACCATATCAGGGCGGAAGAGGCGGAAATGATTTCCTTAGAGAGATCTGCAAGAATTTTACAACTGCTAAACCGGAAGCTTGTCTTTCAATTCCTGAACCGGCAAAAATAAAGCTTACAATGATAACTGACAAAAGATGTGTACAGTGTCAGGCAGAAAGACTTGCGCAGAATCTTAAAGGAATATTCCCCGGTCTGGATCCTGAAATAATGGATTATGCAGATCCTAAAGGTAAGTCCGAGTATGATAAATATGCGGCAAAAGGACAGAAACTTCTTCCGCTTGCAATCTTTGACGGCAGCGTTGAAAAGGATGAAGGCTATGCAAAGATCAGCAGATTTGTAATAAAAGTTGACGACAAGATCGTTTTGAGAATCGGTGGAAAATTCGACCCGACCAAAGAGATCTGCGACAACAAAACTGATGATACCGGAGACGGCAAAATAGACTGCGAAGATAATGACTGCAAAGAAGAAATGGTATGCCGCAAAGAGATCAAGAACAGAGTAGATCTTTTTGTAATGAGTCAGTGTCCTTACGGCGTGATGGCTCTTGATGCAATGAAAGAAGTTCTTGATACTTTCAAAGGCGACAAACTTGATTTCAAAGTTAATTACATCGCAACTGAAACCGAACCCGGCAAATTCAATTCTCTTCACGGTCAGCCTGAAGCTGATGAAGACATAAGAGAACTCTGTGCAATTAAGAACTATCCGAAGAATTATATGGATTATATCTGGTGCAGAAACAAGAACATCCGCAGCGACGATTGGAAATCCTGTGCAACAGGTGCTATCAAAGCTAATGTTATTGAAAAATGCGCTACCGGAGGTGAAGGTGCAAAACTTCTCAGCGAAAATATCAAGATCGGAAATTCCATGGGTATCGGCGGAAGCCCGACATGGATAATCAACAACAATCAGAAGGCAAGCGGTATATCAGCTGCCGATATTCAGAGGAATATCTGCCAGTACAACCCGGCACTTAAAGGTTGCGCTAAAACTATCAATGCTCCAGAGAAACCGGCTCCGAAGGGCGGTTGCGGCGGTTAGTTTTAACTGAATGTTGTATATTACAGGCGGCTTTCGGGCCGCCTTTTTTTATCTTGAATTTAATTTTAAGGGATTATCTAATTTAAGAATTATTTCTTACAGTTGCATCCGCAGCTGCATCCGTCTTCTTCTTTTTCGTCTTCACATTCTTCGTCTTCACATTCGCCACCGCCACAGCAGCATCCGCCATGATGATGCGAATAGTCAGGAAGCTCGACACCTGTTTCCATAAGTTCTATTTCAAAAGTAAGAGTCTGTCCTGCAAGAGGATGATTCGCATCAAGTATCACCTCTTTTTCCCTGACATCAATTATAGTTACAGGAATTACATCGCCGTGATCGGAATGCATTTCAAAAACCGAACCTTTCACAATCTGTGCACCTTCCGGGAACATGCTTTTATCAACATCAAAAATATGTTGTTCACTTTTGGGGCCGTATGCTTCTTCTGGAGCGATAGTGATTTTTTTCTTGTCGCCGATCTCCATTCCTACAACCGCATCGTCAAAACCTTTAATAACCATTCCTTCTCCGACTTGAAACTTGAATGTTTCTCCTGAATCTAAGGAAGTGTCAAATTTCTCACCATTTTCGAGCCATCCAGTATAATGAACAGCAATCTTGTCGCCTGTTTTTACAGCCATTGTCATCTCCAAAAAAAAATTAAAAAACCGTACCGCCTGACACGGAATACTGATAAATGTAGCAAAATGAGGGAAAATGGCAAGGAATAGTTATTTGTGAACTGAAAAGTTTTATTGAAAAACTGATTAGTGTCAGATACAATCAATAAAAGTATTCTTTTCTGGAGGTTGAAATGGAAAAATGCAGTTCAAAAAAAGTTTTTAATATGATGTTTTTTTTAGTAATTCTGCTGTTGTTTACATTGGTTTTTTCCATTTATAAGAACTCAATTCTGAAAAATGAAGTGGCGGCACTTAAAAATGAAAAGATCAAGCTGCTTGAAGAACATGGAGAATGTTTGAAAAATAAAGAGAACACATTGAAAAAAGAGTTGATCGGAAAATATGTTGAATCAATGATAGCTCTTAGAAATAAAATAGAAAAAGGTTATGTGCCGGATAATAAAGATATGGATAATTTTTTTGATAGAAGCAACTATATTATCAATAATCTCGAAGTTTATGAACCCGCAAAAGAGGAAATATCGCAGCATCTTATCTTTTTAAGCTCAATGAAAAGTGTTCTTGAGCCTTTTTCTAAAAAAACGGTAGATGAAGAAAAACAGCAGCGGAAATAAAAAATTTATAATGATTTTAAATTGATGGAAAACAGAATTTTCTTGAAAAATCATCATATTTTAATAGCATTGCTATCATGTTAGACTCTGCAAGAGGTGGTTATGGGTAAATACGGCAATTTGGCAAAAAGCGCAGCACCTGATTTAAGCAAAACGAAATTCTCTTTTGTTAAAGGTAAATATACCGGTGGTGAGTTTTTTATAAGAGATGGTCAGAAATTGTCTATCGGAAGGGACATTTCCTCTGATGTTGCGATTGTTGATTCAAAGGTCAGCAGACATCATGCTTCTATTGTGTCGAGAGCCGGCAGAATATTTATAGAAGACCATGGCAGTACAAACGGCACTTTAGTCAACAAAGAGAAAATAGCACCGGAAACACAGGTAGAGCTTTTTTCCGGTTCCGAGGTAACAATAGGTGATTCTGTCATTTTTATGGGCGGTGAAGGGGCGGTCAATGAAATTTCAAATCCCGGAGTAACCAATCCGGCAGTTACAAGTTCTACAGTTGTTAAGGAAAAAACAGACGAAGAAAAAAATGTTACAGCTTCTTTGAAAAATGTTGCGAATGAATATAATGACGATGACGATGAGTTGCTGTCTCTTGATTCACCGGTGCAGGAAGTTCAGAGTGAAAGCAAGATAAGTATAGCCAAAGTAGCTTTGAAAAAAGGCGGACCTGCAACAACATCCAAAACAGTGCCTGATTCTTCTTTAGGAGCTTCAAAAGGAAGTCTTTCTGCAATTGATCCTTGTGATCTTTTGAAAGTTCTCTGTCAGGCATCTTCAACCGGATATCTTATTTCCCAGATAACAGCTCCTTTCAAAGAAAAGATCGAACTTACTATCGGAGTTACAGGAATAGTTTCAGCCGAGTCTATCACAAACAGAAACTTTTCTCAGGAAAAAGTTGTTTCCAGATTTCTGCTTGCTTTTGACGGTGAATACGAATTCAAAGTTGATGAAGCTCCGAAAAGGGAGAATGCCAACAGTTTTCTCGAAGATGTTTTTATGGAGATTTTGACACAGAAAAACACCCTTTTTAAATATAGAAAAATTGTAAAGACAGATCAGCTCCGGTTCCAGATCCCGATTATGGGGAAACTTTCCTCTCTTACTAAGCCTGAGCTTGAAACTCTTCAATTTATGGTAAATACAAAGGAAGTTCTTGAATATCTGAATCTTTTTCCTGAAAATGATGATTTTATTCTGCTTGCTGAGATACTTAAGTTTATTGATATGGGTATTTTATTTGGCGATAATAATGATTCTTCTTCGACAGAAGATTCTGTTCCTGAAGATGTTTTTGAAATGTGAGGCTGAATGTATTTCAAGGTCTATCATAAAAAATCCAAGCACCCTATTGCGACATTTAATGAAAAAACGATTGTTGATTTCTGCGTAAGCAACAAAGAATCTGTCAAAAATTATTATTTCTCGGCAGACGGGCAGAAAGATCTTATGGAGTGGGAGGTGTTTGCTGTAAAACACTCGGATCTTTTTGAGAAAAAAGCTGAAGAAAGGGATAAACTGGAATTTAAGAAAGCTCACGACGAGGGAGCCATTGATACACGCAGTGCATTTTCAAGACAGGCTTTTTCAATTGTTCTTCTTGCACTCCTTTTTGCCACATATCTGACATATTATTTTTATCAGAAAACACTTGAACAGGATAGAGATATTGCAGCAGCGATCGAAGTCTCTAAAGCCGGTTCAATTCCTGTGCAGAAAAAAGATCCTCTGGAAAAAAGAGCTGTGATCCCATCGGACAGTGCTTTTGGAAAAGATGTTCCTTCACAAAAGGAATTAAATGGTGCGTGGGGAAAAGTCGATAAGTCTAAATTGCCGGCATCATTGGGGTTTGTTGAGATAAAAGAACACATGGATACATATCTTCCAGCTTTGAAAGAATGTTATTTAGCCCGTGCAAAAGCAGGTGATACAGATCTTCGCGGAACCATAAATATGAAGATCCGGATAACAGGTGACGGGATGATAAAGGATGTTCTTTTCACCGATGAGAAGTACAAGGCGACTCTTTTTGGCGATTGTGTGATTTCAGCAATTAAATCAACCCGTTTCCAGATGTTTAAAAGTCCTGAGCAGGTTTTTTTATATTACTGGAATCTCTGATCTCTGAAAATGAGGATCAACCTTTTTTTGGAAAACGAACTTAACGGTGTGATTGCCGGATTTTCAATAAAAAAAGACAAGGCCGATATTTTTTTAAGCAGTAGATTCAAAAAGAACAGGCTGGGAAAAAGAGACAGGGAATGGATAAGAGAAAGGTTCTTTTTTTACATAAGGCACAAGCTGTTATTTGATAAATTAGATACGAATGGCGTTTCTACTGCAAGAACAATTGCAATGATATTTGATAATGAGCCTGATGATGAGCTTTTAATTAAAATATCTGAATTGAAAAATAACGGGCTTTATGATTTGCTTTTTAATCAGTCATTTTCCGAATTTCTTGTTGAAAAGATTTTTGCTCAGTTCGGTGAAAATGCTTTTGGCTGGTTCAATTCAAAAGCGGAGACCGTTATAAGAACAAACCTGTTAAAAATATCGAGGAAAGAACTTGCAATAAAACTTGGTAAAGAAGGTTATGTGTCTGATATTACCGATATGTCTCCAGCCGGAATTGTAATAACATCAAACACCTCAAGTTTGAAAAATTCACACCTTTTTGATGAAGGTCTGTTTGAATTTCAGGATGAATCAAGTCAGATAAGCACGCTTCTGATAAACCGTAGTTCTGCAACACTTTTTGATTTTTGTTCCGGCGGTGGAGGAAAGTCACTTGCGGCGGGTTCGTTTTTCAAAGGATTGAAAATAACTGCATCAGATATAAGGTCTCATGTTTTTGAAGAGATATTTACCCGTTCAAAAAGAGCCGGGTTAAAGATATTCACAAAAAAACATAATGAAATCAAACAGCTGTTCGACACAGTTTTTGTTGATGCTCCGTGCAGCGGAAGCGGGGTTTTGAGAAGAAATCCTGCAGATAGATGGATCATTGAAAAGAAGATGATAGACGAACTTAACAGAACACAGCTCAAAATACTTGATAATGCTAAGCATTTTGTCAGATCTGGCGGAGAATTGATATATGTCACATGCAGTTTTCTGAAAGATGAGAACGAACTGATAATTGAAGAATTCCTTAAAAACAGTAAAGACTTTTCTCTCATTTCCGCCGATGTGAGATTTAGGGAGAACATTTCAGAAGATATCGATCCGGATCAGATTGTCAGCGGCAGTTTTTTCAGAACTGCTCCAGGATTTCAAAGAGATATAATGTTCGGTGCGATAATGCGGAAAAATTGAATAATATTTGTAACCGAAGCTTTTAAATTGCGGTCATATTTTGTGGCTGATAAGTTTATCAAAACTTGACAGAATGAGGTAACTTCAAATAATTAGCCAGAAAGTTGTATTTTGTCAATCATCCGGAGAAGAAAATGGTGCTTAAACGACTTATTTTTACTGCTGTTTTTGTTTTTATATGTAATTCGTTATATGCGTCTTCTGTGCTTGAGCTTATGGGTGCGGTTGATGCGGTCAATCCTCTTACCGCCAGAATTATTTCAACCGGTGCTGAAGCGGCGTACTTCAATCCTTCTTATATTGTTTCACAGGAGGATTCTTTTAAACTCGGATTCGGAATGATGATTCAGTCTAAAACGATAGAACATTTCAGTCGTCCTAAAGGATATGATGTGTCAAGTGAAATTTATCAGGCTTCTTCGAGTGAAATTTCAGGCAATGGGAAATATGTCCCAAAAGCAACAGCTGGTCTTTTGCACAAAAGAGGATCTGAAAATTATGATTATGATACATTTGACGGAATAATCACTATCGGGGCTGTAAAAAGTATAATCAAGAACTGGGTTGGTGCCGGTATTTATGCTCTTATTCCGGTTGCAGGGATACAGACTCAGGAGCCTTTTTACAATGATGAAAGAGAGCAGTATTTTTCAAACAGTCTTCACTTTGAGCTTTACGGCGACAGACTTAAACAGTTCAGCATGGCGTTTGCTCTCGGCGGCAAAGTCAGCGATTTTCTTAAGCTTGGTGTCGGTCTTTCCGTATCGACATATACAGTTACACAAAACAGAGTTTTTGTTCCTGACGGAGGAGATCCTTCAACACAGATTATTAATTCACAAATGAAAGTCGGAAGTTCTGTTTCGCCTTATTTTTCTTTTGTAGCCAATCCGTTTCTCGGGTTAAACCTTACCGGAACTTTCCATTTTCCAAGAAATACAGGTGTTGTTGAACTTAACAATGAAATGCAGGTCTGGAACTGGGATTATGATGACGGGAAAGGGGGAACCACAAAAAAAGGTTACCTGGAATCAAGTTCTTTGATGACAGCCGGATATGAGCCGATAAAATTTTCGATAGGAATGTTTTATGAGATCAATCTGGGCGGGTACATTCTCAGTCCGATGGCGGCTTTTGAATGGGCAAGATGGTCGACTTATATCAATCGTCACGGTGAAAAACCGGCAGATAAATGGAAAGATACTTTTTCGGGTTGCGGCGGGCTGATTCTGACACACAGACAGAGAAAAGCTGCGCTTGACATAGCTTACATTCCTTCTCCGGTTCCTGCGCAGGATGGAAGAGAAAATTATGTTGATAATGACAGGTTGGGATTTTCCCTTGGATATACTGAATATTTTCATTTTGAGAAATTTTCGATTGGTGGCGGAATAAGCAGTTCTGCACAGTGGCTGTTGGCAAGAACAGAAAACAAAGACAAGTCCCGAAGTGAAGAAGATGGCGGACTTGTTGATGAATTTCCTGATGATGCGTCTTATTATGGATCTGCGGACGGGGCCACAGCGTTTAATAATGCTAAAACAGGTTTGCAGACAAATAATCCGGGATTTCCGGGATGGAAAAGCAAAGGGTTTGTTATGGGTGTAGGTATATCTCTTGAAGTTTTATATTAGTTTTTAACCATCGGGGAGGGGTTTATGAAAAAAGTTTTTATTACAATGGTTGCTGTTTTTGCATTATTTTTTATTGTAAGTTGCGGAGATGATTCAAAAAATGACACTGATTGGGGTAATCAGGACAGCGAAGTGAATGACGAGGATTCCAGCATGTTAGATGAGTCCGAAGTGTCAGATCTGTCAGAAGATTTCGACATGTCCGAAGTTTCAGACCAGTCAGACGAGACTGGAGACCTTGATACTGAAGTTCCTGATGAAGACACCGCTGTTGATCCTCTGCTTGCACAATTTGCAGGAACATGGGCTGAAAAAATTATTCTTAAATCTTCAAGCAGCAGCATGATAAAAAATGTTCCAAGTGTAACAACAAGATATATTCTTGTCGATATGACGATAAAAGACGGAAAGCTTGAGATCAATAGAAGAAATGGTGTTATGTGTCAGACAGATAATGAAACCGGTAATAATATTGCCAACAAAGGAGTTGTCGGTTTCAACGAACCCAATTCCAAATTTAACTCAATATACCATTTCTGGAAGCCGAATCAGATTCCAGGACAGGAAACAATGCCGGATGTCAATATTACAAAAGACGGTGATAAAATTAAGTTTGTCACCAACAGAGAATGGGAGCTCAGAGGAGCCAATATGACAAATCCTGCGACAGAAGAGATGATAACTGCTGACAGTGATTCAAGAATATTCGATCATGACGGTGACACCAAACCGGCGTTCACGATCACTTTTTCCGGAATAGTGAACGGTCCGATTTATTATGTTCAAAGACTTACTACGATTTTTGACGGTGAACTAATTACCGAAAAAAAGATAGAGGGTCATGTTGACTGGACAGATGAACAGTACACACATCAGTCAACACCGGATACAACGCTGAAAGGCCAGAAAACAACTGTTACAGATAAAGATAATAGTGTTTTTCAGTTTGTAAAAGTAGCTGATACAATGAACTGTACTGACATGCTTGCTCAGAAAAGCACTCTTTTTGACCTTGTAAACCCGAATAAAAACCCTGACGGTGATCCGAATACCGACAATTAAATATTTATTTTTTCCATTTAATAAAAAGATCTTATAATACATTGATTTAGATAACTTATAAAAGAGTCTTGATATGAAAAGTCTTGAAAAATCTTTTAAGGAAGCGGCACTTGCTGTAATTGCAGCGGAAAACGGAATAATTTCACCTCAGAAGCTGGTGCACATCTTTTCTGACTGGGTCAACTCTCCCGGTGTTTCAATAAGACAGAAGCTGGAAGAAGCTCTTCCGGCTGAGAACAAGGCTCTGCTTGATCTTCTGGGCAGTGAAGAACTTGAGGATGCAATTCAGAATAAATCCGTAGAAGTTCTTCTTGAAAGTGTCAACAGAATAAAAGAGCAGACAAGAATGGCCGTAATGCCTTCTTCAACTCAGGCTGACAGCACATCAGAAAGACTTATTACAGATGAAACCCCTGGAAGATACAGTGTTCAGGGTGAACTTGCCAGAGGCGGAGCGGGACGAGTTCTTATAGCCCTTGACAGGCATATCGGAAGAGAGATTGCAGTTAAAGAGCTTCTACTTGATCTCAAGGATAAGAGAGATGGATTGGTCAGAAATGATCCTCAGACAGTAAGCCTGAGAAACCGGTTTTTGAGAGAGGCAAGAGTAACTGGTCAGCTGGAACATCCGTCCATTGTGCCGGTATACGAAATAGGCCGACATCCGGATGGTGTTTTTTATTATACAATGAGGATGGTAAAGGGCAAAACGCTTGCCAAAGCGATATATCAGGCAAATTCGCTTGAAAACAGGCTCGAACTTCTTCCGCATTTTTACAATGTCTGCAATGCCGTGGCGTATGCTCACAGCAAGGGTGTCATAAATAGAGATCTTAAACCTTCGAATGTAATGATCGGTGAATTTGGTGAAACAGTTGTTCTTGACTGGGGTCTTGCCAAAGTAAAGGGACAGACTGATATCGGAGCGGAAAAACTACAGACAGGGTTAAGGCTTTTTCTCGATGCTGATGTCGGGAAAACTGTTGTGGGGTATGCAATCGGCACGCCTTCATATATGCCGCCTGAACAGGCTGAAGGAAATGTTGATGAAATTGATGAAACATCTGATATTTATTCACTCGGCGCTATTCTTTTTCAGCTCTTGACAGGTAAGCCCCCTTATGTCGGTAAGACCGCTTCTGAAATTCTTAGAAAAGTTGTTGCTCCGGGAAATGTGAATGCATGCAGCGAAGAACAGTCTGTTCCTCCTGAATTGTCGGCAATTGCGCAAAAAGCGATGTCAAAAAAGAAAAAAGACCGCTATTTATCTGCAACAGAGCTGATAGAGGATCTGAATGTCTATATGTCAGGCGGCAAAGTAAAAGTTTATAAATATTCTTTTGCAGAAACTTTTAAAAGATTTGCCACAAAGAACAAAGCGCTTTTTATATCATCAATTCTGGTGTTTCTGATGCTTCTGGTGTCGACAGTGGTAATAGGATTGTATTATGAAAAAGAGGTCAAGTCGAAACAGACTGCACAGAGGGAAAAACTGATATCGCAATATAGAACGGCACAGGCATTTAATGAAAAAGCCACAAGGCTTGAAAGTCAGAAACAGTACCTCTCTTCAAGAATATATGCCGCCGCTTCTTTATATTACAATCCGGCGAACAAAAAAAGCCCTGATTATTCTCCGTGGTTCCGCAATGTATTCAAGGATTCGGATACGCTTCTTGCAGATGCCGCTTCTAAATTCTACCATCGGCAGTTCCATCGAGGAGCAGTGCTTGAAACCGGCATTGATATTAACTGTCAGCTTACAGGTATGTCAATGAATGATAAAACCGGTGAAATAGTGGCCGGCTGCGATAATGGCGAAATCAGGGTGATGAACTTTAAAAATCTTTCCACAATAAGGAAGTATGAAACTGAGACAGATATAAATGACATCTCGGTTTCTCCGGATGGAACAAAATATGCTCTTTCCGGTTTGAACGGCGTATTCACTCTGATCAACAGCAAAGATCCGGTTCCCGCAGCACTGCTGAAAAATAATTCAGGCTTTAAATGTGCAGAATTCTCAAAAACAGGTGAAGAAGTTCTTGCCTGCGGAGTGGATTTAATTTTGAGAATGATAAATATCTCTTCATTGGTCACAGTCGAGTTCAAAGGTCATTCGGGTAGTGTCAACGATGCTGTATTTATTGATGGCAAAACGATAGTATCTTGTGGAAACGATGGTTTCGTAAGGGTTTGGGATGTTGCGACAGGTCTTGAGCAGAAAAAAGCGCAGACAGAAGAGGTGCTGGTGAAAGTTGCAGTTTCCGATGACGGTGCAACTATTATTGCCGGAAGTGAAAACGGTGTTATTTACTCATTCAGTCTTTATAACATGAATCAGACGGGGAAATTTGTACAGCATGTCAGCTCAGTAACATCTCTATCGTTTTCAGAAGACGGTGATATGTTCATTTCATCAGACAGAGAAGGGAAGTCTGTTGTGTGGGACAAGGCTTTAATGGCACCGTTATTTACTTTGGAAGGTCACAGAAGTTCAGTATCCAGTGCAATGTTTCTCAATGAAACCGAAAATATTATCACGGCAGGAAGGGAAGGTTTTATAAGGATATGGAAAAGACATGGAAGAATAAACACTCCTGCATTCAGTTTTAATTCACCGAAATTGATCGCTGCCGCTATTTCAAAAAACGGCTGGATGGTGATTGCTCCGAAAAACGATGAGTTAAGTGTCATAAAAAAAGAAACCGGTGAAAAGGTCTCGTTTAATAACGGAACCCCGGTCTTTGATGTTGATATAAATCATGAAGGTAATATGGTTGCAGTAGCCGGATGGGATACGGCAGTAACTGTTTATGAAAGATCGACAGGAGCTGAGAAATTCAAGCTGAAAGGGAATGAGAATGCTGTAATTTCGGTAAAATTTTCGCCAGATGGCAAATACATCGCTTTATCAGGAAAAGATGGAAGTGTCCGTCTTTTTTCTGCGGAAAATGGTGAACAGATTTCTGTATACCGGTGCAGTAGCGGCGGCGCAAACAATATAGCTTTTTCTCATGACAGCAAAGTTCTTGCGGCAGTTTGCGACAACGGGGATACTGTATTGCTGGGCATTAAAGACCTCGGCGTTGAAAAACTGATTCAGAGAAATGGAACCAAGCCGTTGAGTATCGCTTTTATGAAAGGAGACAGGAAAATAGTAACAGGTTATTACGACCATTCTCTTTATATAACAGACCTCGATAATAATACGGATATTGAACTTCATGGACACACTAACGCTGTTACTGAGACGGATATTTCCGATGACGGCGAATTTGCAGTAACTGCATCAAGTGACATGTCGATCAAACTGTGGGATATCAAAGAAAATAAAGAGATTCTTACAATCCCGGTCTCGAAAGATCCAGGATGTGCATTCTTCGTGCCGGGAGAAAAGTCTGTCGCAGTTTGTGACGGAGGAACACTGAAAATTTATCCTCTGACCTCTTCAGACCTTGAAATGGATCCCAAAATACTTCTTGAAAAAGTGGAAAAAGAAGCCGGTGCCAAACTCAAAGATTTCTATCTTGAAGCAGGGATGTGATTTCTACCACACCATTTCTTTGAATGTGTCGGGGAATTTATAGTTCATCATTTCATCGGTACTTCTGAATACTTTATAGAGAAAAAGTCCTTTGCCGGGGAGTGTGTGCGGTACAAGAAGTCTATTCTTTGCTTCTATCAGTCCCGGTATTTCGTCAGGTAATATTTTTCCGCGTCCAACTGAAGCAAGAGTTCCGCAAATTATTCTGATCTGGTGTTTCAGAAATCCTTCTCCTGTAAAATCAATAGAGAGATAATCATCTTTTACCAGAATCGCTGCCTGTCTTATTGTTCTGACGGTACTTTTCACATCACTGCCGGCTCCCATGAAGCTTGCAAAATCGTGTGTTCCGACAAAATGTTCCAGAGCTTTCTTCATGCTTTCCACATCAAGCGGATATCCGCTGTGCCACGAATATTCCCATGCAAAAGGCGATGCAGGATCTTTTGTGCAGATCATATATCTGTAATGCTTTCCGAAAACAAATTCCCTGCCATCCTGCGCCCCGGGTATCCTTTCGATATGATTGATTCTGATATCCTCCGGCAGAAGTGAATTAAGTCCTTTTTTTAGTTTTTCCGGCGGAATATTCTGAAGTTCCGGCACTGTTGCGATGAATTCAAGAGCGTGAACTCCTGTATCTGTCCTGCTGCAGCCAGATGGATAAGGACATTCCTTTTTAAAAATATCGCTCAGAATTCTTTTTAAAACACCCTGAACGGAAATGGCGTTTTCCTGATACTGCCACCCGTGATAGTTCTTTCCGCAAAAGGAAATGTTCAGAAGATACATGTTTCCGCCTGTTCAAACAGTTACTGACGAATCTAACACAAAAAACAATGCGGTCAATATTAATTGGAACTTTAATAAAACTGTGATAATATCCGCTGCCGTATTGATGGGGGAGCGAATTGAAAGAATTTTTTCAGAAAAAACCTTTAAACATATATGTTTTTATTGCAGTTATCATTTTAACTGTGCTGACAGGGATGATTCAAAGAAGCGAATTCCAGATAGTTATTCTTCTTACAACATTTATTTCTGCCGGAATTCTGCTCAAAAGGCACTGGCTTTTTGCAGGAATTGCAGTAATGGTCATCTCAATAATTTTTACGATTCACGATTTTGCAAAGATGGATAGCGGTGACAGCGGTAAGTTCATAAAGAAGTTCCAGTTTCATATGGGTACTGACAAGGATGAGGAGTAAATGACAGGTATAATAAGCCGTTTCGAAGCATTTCTTATGTTACAGACCACATCAAAAAGAAAATCTCTTTCTCTTCTTTTCCTCGGAATAATGATCCCTGGACCCTTTAAGTATATGTTTGTTTTTCTTCTGATATCCAAGCTGATCTATCTCGATATTGCACAGAAAAAAATGAAAATGATCCTTTCTTTACCCTTTTCAAGAGCGGAAATTTTTGTTTTTTCTTATATCCTCGGTCTTGTCATTATCTGCTGTGCGGCAGTGACCGGTGAATCTTTTTTCACGGGAAATGTTACGCCCGCACTTATTCCGGAACTTCTGGTGTTCTATTCGGCATATTTCGGAGTTTTTTCTCTTGTATCAATGAAAGGTTCAAGCAGTATCACTCTGCCGGTATTTCTTCTTATTGTCGATCTTCTTGCCGGTTTAAGAGGGTCTTTTGACACAAATGTTTATTCATGGATAAGTCCTTTGTATCACAAGGAAATAATATATGCCTCGGTTTTTTCGATGCTGATCCTTGCTGTTTCATTTGTTCAATTTATTTTTAACAGGAGAGAGAAATGGTGATAGAACTCTCTTCGATATCCAAGAATTTCGGTTTTACTGCGGCTTTAAAAGATGTTTCGATAACAATTCCTGACGGTTCTTTTTTTATTGTTGTGGGACCTAACGGAGCCGGAAAAACCACAATGCTTCGGATCATAGCCGGAGAATTACTTCCATCAGGCGGAACGGTCAGTTTTGACAAGTCTGCAAATTTCAAGGAATTTGTTTCTGTTGCAGAAGAGAATAGAGATTATTTCAATGAATTCAATGCCTTGAGCTATTGCGAACTTTATAAGTTTTTATACGGGGATTTTGATAAAGCCCGTTTTATGGAGCTGTTAAAAAGGCTCGATATTCCCTCTGAAAAACCAGTTGAATCATTTTCAAAGGGGATGAAAACATGGCTTCTGAATTCGCTTTTGATCGCCTCAAATTCAAAAATAATGATATTTGATGAACCTCTCCAGCATCTTGATCCTTCTGTCAGGATGGATTTCCATTTGTTGCTGAGAGAAGAGAGATCAAAAGGAAGAACTGTAATAATCAGTACTCACGAAATATCAGAATTTGATGATGCTGCCGAATCAGTGGCAATAATTAATCACGGCAGAGTGGTCTATACCGGTGAAGTCGCCGGAACGCTTTTTTCTCACAGGATGGTTCCCGGAACAATGGCTGTCAATGCTGAAATCACAGTCGGTCCTGTTTTTAATGAAAAGCTTGTCAGGACAACTGAAAACATTGGCAGAGAACCGTTATTGAAAGAAGTCGCAGCGGCTTATATAAACGGATCGGATCTTTGTAAAAACAGCTGACCTCGCGTGCGCGTGCGGATTACTTGACAATTTATAGAGTTATATATATACATAATAGGCTTTTGCGGGCGTAACTCAGTTGGTAGAGTGCCAGCTTCCCAAGCTGGATGTCGCGGGTTCGAACCCCGTCGCCCGCTCCATTTTTCATGGTGGCCGTGAACAGATATAAGTTTTTGTCAGCAATACTCATTTTCACTGTCGGTTTGATGTTCATCGCAAGGTTTTCTTTTTATCCTGTTACATCATTTATTCTTGAAGTTTTCGGTGTTTCATACAATTTTTCTGATATTTCCTTTGATATGGACGGAACTCTGGAGATCGAGGATCTTTCTGTGCATGTCGATGACATTGTTGACTTTAAATCGGAAAAACTGGCATTATCGATAGGAAGAAGGACAACAGGTTTTTTAAAAAAAGAATTTGTGCTGAGCAGATTTGAGCTTATTAAAGGTGACATCACATTAAACAGTAAATTTCTGCTTGAGCCGTCAGATTCATCTTTTCCCAAAACACTTCCTTTTTTTCCGCTCGAAGAAATAAATATCGAGAAACTTAAAATAAAAGCCTTCATTGATGACACTACCGGCATAACCTCTGAGAACATATCGGTCAAAGGGAACAGATTTTATAAAATCGATATTCCGGAAACAGTGATGTTCTACAAATCGCTCAAGGATAAACTGAAGATCAGGCTTAACGGCGAGATAGAAGCTTATGAATTCGTATATATGGTTGACAGGCTTTCTCTGACGACCGACGGACTGGAAGTTACCGGTTCTAAAAAGGATGATAACGGCAATTTCAAAGGGTCTGTTTCATTGCAGCTGTCAAAACTTGCTGAAGCTTTTAATAAAAAAGCAGAGGGTACATTCAATTCCGAATTCGTTCTGGGTGTTTCAGAAAAAGTGCCGTATATCGAAACTGTCATATCTGTGTCGGATGTACTTTACGAGGGATTCCGTCCGTGGGACATTCATACATTTCTAAAGATCACCCCTTCTGTAATGTATATCGAAAAACTGAATATGTTTCATAACGACAAGGTGTTTCTATCACTTGACGGAGTTTATCCATATAACGAAAAGAAGATAAAAGGTGTTGCAAGACTTTACAGATTTGATCTTGATAACTGTCTTGACAGAATGACCACCAGCGGAATAGTGAATCTGATAGTTTCCGGGAAAGCTGATTATGTGTTTTCGACCGAAACCTTGTCTGCTGATACGAAAGTCGATTTTAAAGTGAATGAATTCGATGTCGGCAACAAAGAGATACTCAATTTTCCGGGAGAAGTTCTGGTGACCGGCAATGTAACTGTCGGGGCTGACGGTGTTAAACTGCATGATGGAATTGTAAAAACGAAGAATGAAACAAGCAGACTGATCATAAAGGATTCATGGTTCGGCTTTGCAGACAGCATGAAATTTCATATACCTGTAATGCCGGGTTCGTGGATAAATCTGGAAGATATCAGGATGATAACAGGTTTTGATGTCAAGGGTCGCGGTTCGATAGAAGCTCTTGTAACATCTTTTTACGAAAATCCGGTGATTACCGGAACTTTTAACGGTACGGCATGTAATTTTGACGGATTTGATGCTGAAAGCTGCAATCTTTCTGTATCTATGAAAGAATTCGTTCTTAATTTAAAAATAAATGAAGTTAAGCAGAGAACTGTTTCTTCAAAGAATTCACTGGTTTCTCTGGATTTCAATCCGACACCGATCAAAGTAACTTTTCTGATCAATGATGCAAAAGGTTCTGTAAAAGATGCAGCTGGTGTTTTCGGTCTGAATGCTGATTCTTTCACGGGGCAGGTTTCGCTGAATGCCGAGGGGATGTTTCAGGATGATCTTAAAAGACTTAGCGGAACTTTAAAAGGCGAAAACATAAAAATGAAAGGTGAGAAGATCGCTGATTCTGTGTTGATAAAAGTTGTTGACAGGGACAAAACTGTCCAGCTCGAAAAAGGTGTCATAACTTATGGAAATGCTTCAATAAATCTGACCGGCAATATGTTGAAAAAAGGATATATTGCAGATATTGAGGGATCTTTTTCAAAATGTTCAAGCGAAGATTTCTTTAGAAAGGATTTCGCAGTTTTTGAAGATCCGTCACTTGATCTTTCCATCCGTGGTGATCTTTCTGCTCCTGATATAAAAATGAATCTCGGTTTAAAAAGAATTGAGATTGAAAAGATCAAAATGGGAGATCTTTCATTGACAGCTGATTACAAAGGTCAGGAATCGGAACTGAGTGCAAGCGGTATGCTTGGTAAAAGTGTTGATTTCTCAGTATCAATGAAAAATCTTGATACAGACAGTTTCGGGGCAGTTTTAAATATTAATAATCTGGTTTATAAAGTAGGTGACTTTTTCATGAAAACATCTGCAAATATTGAAATAAAAGACAATCTGGTAAATGCACGAATCCCGCTGCTGATGATTGAGCAGTCAGGTTTCTTTATAAGGAATGCGGCTCCTTTTTTAATAAAAGGTCCTGTTGACGATCTTGTTATAGAAAAGAGTTTTTTTGATGGTGAGACCGCCAATCTTTCTGTTGAAGGCAGGATAAAGGACTATTCGCCTGAGCTGAAAATAAAAGGTGTCGCTTTTCCAAGAATGCTCGAAATGCTTTACCCGAATCTGCTTTCAGGGTTCGACGGCAAAATTTATTATGATTTCGATCTAAAGGGATCTGAGATAGAAGGAAACCTGACACTTGTTGACGGATCGTACAGACTTGATAATCCACAGATAGTTTTCAACGGCATAAACGCAGGAATAAACATTAAAAACAAAAAGTGGACAATTGAGAATTTCAAAGGTTTTGCAGGCGGCGGAAAAGTTGTTCTTCGCGGCGAAGGAAGCATTTTTCCTTTTAACAATGCTTCGGTCAACTTAAAGCTTGTCAATTTGACCGGAAAACTTGCACAGGTCGGTGATTTCGGACTTTCAACCAGCCTTGATATAATAATGTTCAATCCTGACCAGATATCGGTAAGCGGTGATGTGGAGCTGAAAAATGTTGTTTATAATCAGCCGCTTTCTCTGGACAGTGATCTTATCAAAATGATCTCAAAAATCGGAAAGAAACAGTCCGGTTCTGAAATAAAAAAGTCTGTTCCCATAGATTTGGATCTTAATATAACCGGAAAAAACAATATCAAGGTTAAAACGAATCTTGTAGAAACGGAACTGTTCATTGACGGGCATATTACCGGAACGACAAAAAAGCCTGATATAGAAGGGACGATTCTCCTGAAAAATGGACGGCTGGAGTATAAACAGAATGATTTTACCATTGAAAGAGGGATGATATCTTTTGAAAAAGGAAGCGGAATCAATCCCTACATTGATATAGAGTCATACAGGAATGTCATTGAGAAAAAGGCCGAAGATGAAAAGGAATATAAGGTCATAATGTATGCTGCAGGGTATCCTTTCGACGGTGATCTGCATGTGACATTCGACAGTATTCCGCAACTTGACCAGTCTCAGCTCATATCCCTTCTCCTGTGGGGAAATACAGGTGACGAGATGACCGGAGATCTTGCAATAGCGGCTGTTACCGATATTATGGGAATAACGACAGAAGTTAAAAGAAATTTCAGACTTACAAGATTTGAACTGATTCCGAAATATTCAGAGCTTGATGACAAAACAATTTTAATGCTTGTGGCGGAAAAAGAGATATATAAAGATCTTTTTCTCCTTTTTGAAACCAACCCGTCCAATGCCAGAGATCAGAGGATTGAACTGAAGTACAAAAGGAAGAATCTTGATGCGGCCTTTGAATGGAAGAACAGGGACAGCCTTGAGAACAGTTTCGGCGGGCTCGGATTTGATTTGAGGTTGGAATATGTTTTTGAATAGATCCGCAATACTTTCATTTATCATTTTATTTTTTATAACATTACCGGTCTATTCAAAAAACATGATTTCCACCGTTATATGGGACAGTCCTTTGGAAAAAGGACGGTTCAGCAGTTTTATAAAGATCGAAAAAGGTGAAGAATATTCAATAAAAAAGATCCGGAGAACTGTAAAACTTCTTTATGCGACAAAACTGTTTGAGCAGATCGTTGTAACTGAGGCGGTTGACAGTTCTGAAAATATTGAGATCACAATAAAAGGAATTCCTCAGCTTTTTATTCAGAATATTTCCATTGAAGGCAATTTCAGGATATCGAATAATGATATAAAACTTGCAGCTGATATCGGTCTGAACATGCCTCTTTTCAGCAGCAAACTCGAAAAAATAAGAGAGGAAATAATTTTTCTGTATCGCGAGGAAGGTTTTTTCAACACTCTTGTTAATGTTGCCACCGACATTACCGGTGACAGTTCGGTAAAAATAAAGATAAAAATATTAGAAGGCAGGCAGGAAAAGATCAGAAATATTGTCATTTCCGGAAGAATGTTCAAATCGGTAAAAAGAAGGCTTGAGTTTGATTTGAACAGCAGTTTTAAAGGAAAGCCTTTCACAGATAAGAATATTGATGATATGAATGAATATCTCGTTGATTATTACAAGAGCAGAAAATATCTTGATATAAGTACAAAGATCGGCAAATCATCCGGCGGCAGGGTTGAATTCACAATAAATCAGGGTCCGCAATATATACTGGATATTTCAGGAACAGACTCTTTTTCAGTTGATACTGTAAAAAATGTCATTACGGCGGTGACCAATTACTATTTTGACCGGGAAGGTGTGAAAAAGAGACTGCTGAGATTTTTTCAGGCATACGGGTATCATGATGCTGTTATCAAAGTTTCAACAGTTACAAAAAATGCTCAAAAAAGCAATGAGTTGCGAACTGTAAAGGTTGAGATACAGCAGAACGAAAGAAGATTTGTGAATGATATTATTTTTACCGGTGCTTCAGTTTCCAATCGCTCGATGGTTGTTTCAAGACTTAAAGATTTTATTGAAAAGAAGATCGAAGAAGAGGATTTTCCGGAAATAAAGATCAACAGAGGTGATACCGGCGGCGGATATAAAGATACCGATGGAAATAAAGTAAAAACAATTCAAAAAAGTCCCAAGGATAAAGTTATGCTTCCTGAATCTCCGCTTGGCATTCCCGAGGATTATCTTGTAGAAATAAGCGAAATAGTTCAGAAGGTCTATCAGAATGAAGGTTACATTGATGCCGAAGTGTTACACTCAGATATTATTGATGATTCCGGCAAACTGTTTCTTCAGATCGGCGTAAAGGAAAATGAGAAATTCATGCTTTCCGGTGTTTCAGTTGAGACGGGTGACGGCAATCTGGATAAAATGATAAAAGGAAAGATCATTCTGACAAACGAGATTCCGTTCAGTGAAAGAGTTGTTTCGATCTATAGAGAAAGGATAATCAGCTATCTTGCAAAGAAAGGTTATCTTTTTGCATGGGTTACTCAGGAAAACAGATTTTCAGGGAATAAAGTCTATCTTCATTTTAAAGCCGAATATCTGTTCCCTGTAAAAGTGACTGAAGTTGTAATCGCAGGAAATCACATAACAAAGTACGGTGTTGTAAAAAATGTGCTCAGAATAGAATCAGGTGACACGCTCAACGGTGAATCATTTGCATACAGCAGAAGAAATCTTCTTCAGACCGGAGTTTTTGATTCGGTCTCGATATCATTTATAGATCCTGAATTCCCGTCAGGTGAAAAAGATATAACTGTTGTTGTCGGTGAAGTTGAAAGGTGGAAACTCGTTCCCGGTGTCGGGATAAGTACCGATGAAGGCCCGAGAATAACAGGGCTCGTTGAATGGAAAAATTATTTCGGTTCAGGATTTTCCACAAAACTGAGTTTCCAGCTGTCAAGAAAGCTGGAGATCTTTATGGGTGACAAGTTTAAAAAATACTATGATAGTGATTTTTCACTTGGCGATCAGATAGAAAGAAAGATCAACCTCGCATTTATTTTTCCTGATCTTTATCTTCCTTCTATTCCACTTTCAGCCCAGATCGAGGTGTTTAATATCCATAATATTAGAAGCAATGCCTACTTGCCTTATATGATTGACAAATATGGACTTTATTTCAGTCTTTTCAGAAGGTTTAGCAACAACTTTTTCCTTTCCACAGGTCTTGAGCTTGCCTATCAGATGGAGCGGGATTATACGGAAGAAACTCCCGGAGATGTGCTGTATTCCGATATCAACAGTCTTCAGGTTTCTCCTGAATTCAGAGGTTATATTGATTTCCGCGATTCGCTGTTCTTTCCGATAAAGGGATATAAAACATCTTTCAGAGTGTCCAACAAATCGACAGTGTACGGAACCGGCAGCAAATTCACTCAGTTCGAGAACAGTTTTGCATTCTATGTTCCGTTACAGTACAGGCTTAATTTTGCCGGGGATCTCGAACCGAAAGATACAATAATATTCCATTCTTTTATTGAAACTGCATTTCTGATTCTTCACGAAGGAGATCTCACTTCAGATGATGTTCTCAAGCTCGGTGGATCAACAACGATAAGGGGCTTTTTCAATAACGAAATGATTCCGATAGACAATGAAGGTGGCCCAAGTCAGGGAAAATATTATATGTTTGTAAGAAACGAGCTTCGTTTTAAACTGTTTGAAAGTATGTATCTGATTACTTTTCTTGATTTCGGGAATCTATGGGAAAAGATCACCAATATTGACAAAAATGACCTGTTCCGCTATACAACAGGCGGCGGATTCACATATCTCACACCGATCGGAGCAGTCACAGCGCAGGTAGGTTTTAATTTAAGACCTCAGAAATACGAAAACAAATGGGAAGACGGTGCCTGGGCTTTCCACATATTTATTGCGACATTCTAGATCAATGATTTGAACTTGCCGGACATATTTTATTCAGCGGACATTTATCACATTCCCGTTTCATAGGCCGGCAGATGGTCTGTCCGAGTGTGACGATATATTGATTTATCTCTTTCCAGTATTTTTTCGGGATCACTTTTTTGAGTTCGATCCTTGTTTTTTCGGGTGTGTCGGTTTTTACCAGATTCCACATATTTGAAATTCTGTGAACATGGGTATCAACGCAGATGTCAAATCCGTCAAAGGCTTTGATAAAAACCAGCGATGCCGTTTTAATTCCAATACCCGGAAGTGTTATGAGTTCTTCAACAGTTTCAGGAACTTGACCTTTATATTTTTTTAGAATTATTTCAGTCAGAGCGTGGAGATTTTCAGCTTTTGTTTTATAAAATCCGACCGGATAGATAAGTTTTTCAAGTTCTTTTACAGATAGTTCTGCTGTTTTCTGAGGAGTATCGGAGACCGCAAAAAGTGTTCTTGATGCTTTTGCTGTCGTACTGTCTTTGGTACGGGCTGAAAGCATAGTAGAAACAAGTATTTTCCAAGGTGAATCGCCGCCTGCCGCCATGAGATCAATTATCGGAACATGTCCGATAGTGTCAGCCCATTTTGAAAGAAGCAGAAATGTTTTTTTAACCGGAATGGGTTTCATTTCTTATCTTTTTTGTCTTTTTTTGAATTCTTTTTGATGATGTCGTTGAGCTTTTCCTTGTCTTCATCGGAAATATCGGCTTTGGGTTCATCTTTGACAGATTCCTTAATCTTTTCAGCACCTTCCTTTATGCTTTTTCCGGTTTCATCGACCCCTTTTTTCAGTGTTTCTTTTGCATTTTCAAGAGTCTTTCCGCTTTCATCTTTTACATCATCAACAACATTTTCCACTACCGGAACCAGCTTTTTCCAAAGCGGTTTTCCTTCCCAGCAGAAGTTTGCAAGAAGAAAAAGCGTAATAAAGAAAAATATAAAATATTTGAGCATTTCTGCCTCCTAAAATAAGGTCAATATTTTCGGGCCATTAGCTGTTATTGCAACGGTGTGTTCTACCTGACAGCTCAGTTTCCCGTCAAGAGTGACAACTGTCCATCCGTCATTGAGCGTTCTGCATTTATAGGTTCCTTCGTTTATCATCGGCTCTATCGCAAGAACCATTCCTTCAGTCAGCAGTTCGCCTTCGCCGTGTGTTCCGTAATGAGGAACAGGCGGATCTTCGTGAAGATGGACTCCCGTTCCGTGTCCCACATATTCCGTTACGACCGAAAAACCGTTTGATTCTGCGTATTCCTGTATTGCCGCACCGATGTCACCGATCCTTTTGCCCGGAACACATTCCTTGATCCCTATTTCAAGACATTTTCTTGTCACATCAACAAGTTTTTTTGCAATATCGTCAGCTCCGGACATTAAATATGTTTCGGTGCTGTCACCGATATAACCGTTCAGAGTTACTCCGCAATCCACTTTGATTATATCGCCCTTTTTTATTATTTTTGATTTCCGCGGAATTCCATGAACAACTTCATTATTGATCGCAATGCAAGTCGCATTTCTGTATCCGGCAACCGATTTGAAAGTGGGGAATCCGCCTCTTTTCTTAATGAATCTATCGGCATAGCTGTCAATCTGAAGAGTTGAAACACCCGGTCTGATATATGTTTTTAAATCAGCATAAAGCTCTGCAAGAATCTTTCCAGCCGCATGTATTTTCTCAATCTGTTCGGGGGTTTTGATTATAATTCCCGACATTTCTCACTCCATAATTCCGTTATACAAACTGAACGAACAACAGCAGTATAATAATCATAACGGATGGAATCGCAAGTTGCAGTTTATGCGGATTAAAGTATTATTTGATGAACTTATTCCTAGCTGGAGGAATTTTATGAGTTTAAAATCTCGCATCATAACACTTGGTAAGATAAAGATCGGTGGCGGCAATCCGCCGGTTATTCAGACGATGATAACAACGCCTTTGAATAATATTGAAAAAGCGATTGATGAGGCGCAGTTTGCTCTTGATCTGGGATGCCGTGTCGTGCGAACCGCATTAAAAAGTGAAAATGAAGTCAAGTCATTGAAAAAACTGGTCAATCTGTTTGGCGGAGAGATAATAGCAGACATTCATTTTGATTATCGTTTAGCAATAATGGCGATTGATTCCGGTGTAAGCGGCGTGAGGTTTAATCCGGGGAATGTCGGTGGAAAAGAGAGAGTTAAAGAAATAATCGACTGTGCCAAAAGAAGACCGGAACTCGCTGTTAGAATTGGCGTGAACGGTGGAAGTCTGGAGAAGGAAATACTTAATAAATACAATGGTGTGAACTGGCAGGGTCTTGTTGAAAGTTCGCTTTCGTGGGCTGATTATCTTGAGTCAGAGCTTGGCTTTTTCAATTTCAAGATCTCTGCGAAATCTTCAAGCGTTCCCGAAACAATTGCCGCATGCCGGAAGATCAGGGAAAAGTCAAGCGCACCTCTTCATGTCGGAATTACTGAAGCTGGTGGCGGGAAAAGAGGGATAATAAAAGGGACGGCAGGAATTTCGATATTACTTTCGGAAGGGCTCGCGGACACTTTCCGAGTAAGCCTGACCGCAAGCATCGAAGAAGAGATAAAAACAGCAAACATGATATTGAAATCACTGGGAATTTTAAAAAACGGAGCTGACATAATAAGCTGTCCGACCTGCGGAAGAACGCATGGCACGGTCATCGAATATTACGACCGTCTTGAAAAATGGTTTGATGATCAGAAATGGTGGCTCAAGCCGGAATTGAAAGTCGCAGTAATGGGATGTGAAGTGAACGGACCGGGAGAAGCGGGTGATGCCGATCTTGGAATTGCACTTGGAAAAAACTGCGCCCTGTATTTCGAAAAAGGCGAAGTAATCAATAAATTCAACGATCAGAACGAAGCTTTTGAATATCTTCTGAAAAGAATCACGGAGATGTGGTAAACCCTCATCCTGACCTTCTCCCTTTAAAAAAGGAGAAGGAAAATAAAAAGTCCCTTTCCTTTTTGAAAGGGAAAGGGATTTAGGGAATGGGTTGTTTTGTGAAGATTTAGGGAATGGGTTGGAAAATAATTATTTCAACGCATTTTTGAGAACTTCTGCTGCGACTTCGAGGGTTTTTCCTTTTCCGCCGAGATCATAGGTAACTACTTTTGCTTCTTTTACTGTGAGTTCGATTCCTTTCTGGATCTTTGCGGCGATTTCGTGTTCGCCGAGGTATGTACACATCATTTTTGCAGCAAGGATAGTTGCCATCGGATTGACTTTGTAAAGACCTGTGTATTTCGGTGCGCTTCCGTGAACTGGTTCAAACACTGCGTAATCTTTGCCGATATTGGCACTGTGTGCGAATCCCAGTCCGCCGACAAGCTGTCCTGCAAGGTCGCTGATGATGTCGCCGAAAAGGTTCTCAGCAACAAGCACTTCATATTTTTCAGGTGATTTTACAAGCCACATTGCAATTGCATCAACATTATCAAACCAGCTGTCGATATGCGGATATTCTTTTGCGACTTTTTCGAAAACTTCAGTCATGAGTCCGCCTGTCTTTCTCAGAACATTCGGTTTTTCAACAAGTGTAACGCTTTTTTTCTTAAATTTATCAGCATGTTCAAAAGCTGAACGGATAATTCTTTCAGCACCTTTTCTGGTTACAATTCTTGTTGAAATAGCGATATCTTCATTCGGAACATCCATGAACATTTTCATTTTCGGAGCATCTTTGAGCATTGCTTTTTTAAGGTCATCAGTAACTGGACCGAATTCAACGCCGGCATAGCTTCCTTCTGTATTTTCACGGAAAACTGTGATGTTGATGTTCTCTTTAAGATTGAGAGGGCTTCCAGGAATTGCAATGTTGGGTCTTTCGTTGCAGTAAAGGTCGAATTCCTGACGAAGTCTTACGATCGGTGAAAAATATGTAAGATTCTTGGTTTTAAGGTCGCCGATAAGTTCTTCTTTCGCTTCTCTCTGCGGTTTTGAAGTGATGGCACCGAAAAGTGCGCACTGTGTGGTTTTCATCATGTCTGTGGTTCTTTTCGGCAACGGGTCGCCTTCTTTACACCAGAATTCCCAGCCGATATCTCCGTGAATATACTCGGCATTCAGTTTAAGACCGTTAAGAACGATCTTTGCCGCTTCCATAACTTCCTTTCCAACGCCGTCACCCGGTAACCATGCGATACGGTACTTTGCCATTACTTTCTCCATTTTGATAGTTGAGATTATAGATTTCCTTTTGTTATTAAATGAACTCAGACGACACCGATTCTACAGTTTGAATTTTAAGTGTCAAAAAAAT
>DAOQAY010000016.1:8841-30026 GCA_035354435.1 bacterium | reverse complement strand
GATGTTGATATGACTGTCGGAAAGTGGCAGGAGCTTGCAGGGATGGTCGTGTCTGTGCAGACAGGTCTTGCGAGTGCATCATCCTTCATGGAGCCTGAGCTTCTTTCATACAGCGAAGAGCTTTTGAGAAGTTTCAGGGACGATCCCGATTTTGCAGTCTATACAAGATATTTTGATGCTTTGCTTCGGAACAAGCCGCATACTTTGTCAGATAAAGAAGAGATGATAATGGCTCAGTTCAGCGGAATTTCGCTTGCAGAATATGAGACTTACAGCACTTTTTCATCGACCGATATGAAATTTGGAAAAGCGGTGATCGAAGGTGAAGAGATCGAGATAAACATGCCGGTCTATGCAAAATACCGTACCAGTGACGACCGTGACATCAGAAAAAAAGTTTTTGATTCTTTCTGGGCTAGCTATGACGGATACAAAAACTCGATCACCAAGATGCTCCATTACCAGATAAAATATTACACAACGGTTTCAAAGATCCGGAATTACCACGATGCACTTGAAGCCGAAATGAACGCAAATGAGCTTCCTTATGATTTTTTCTATACTCTGCGGGATAATATCAGAGCGATACTTCCTTCGCTTCACGAATATCTTGCACTTAAAAAAGAAGTTCTCAATATTCCCGATCAGGGTTATCACGATGTCTATGCAAAGATGGTTACAGGAGCAAGCAAAAGGAAATTTGAGTACAATGATGCAGTTAAGATAATAAACGAAGCGATGAAACCGATGACAGAAGAATATAGAACCGTTCTTGCAAAAAGCATGGATCCGGCAAACGGCTGGGTTGATATTTATCCCAATCAGGGTAAACGGAGCGGAGCATATATGTCAGGTGAAGCCTATGACACACATCCTTTCGTTCTGCTCAATCATATTGATGATTACAATTCGGCATCGACTCTTGCCCACGAAATGGGTCATGCGATGCATTCATACTATTCAAACGGCAATCAGCCTTTTGAAAAATCGCAGTACACCATATTTGTCGCTGAAGTTGCAAGCACATTCAACGAGATAATGCTGATAAACCATCTTCTTGACACAACTGAGGATAAGGAAGAGAAAAAATTTCTTCTCAATCACTTCATCGAAATGATCCGTTCAACTGTTTTCAGACAGATGCAGTTTGCTGAATTCGAAGATGCTCTTTACAAAAAAGTTGAGTCGGGAGAAGCACTTACACCGGATTTTCTCAATGAGTTGTACGGAAATACTTTAAGCCGTTATTACGGTGAAGAGTACGGACTGATGACAATCGACCCGCTTTACAAGAACGAATGGGCGTTTGTTCCTCATTTCTATTACAACTACTATGTTTATAAATATGTTGTGGGATTTATCGGTGCGCTTTCACTCGCAGAAAGTGTCAGAAGCGGAGCAGTTCCCGCAAGTCAGTACATTAACGGATTCCTCAAAGCCGGAACATCAAAACCGCCAGTTGAAATTCTCAAAGATGCCGGAGTTGACATGACTTCCATCGCTCCGTATAAACTCATCGAAAAAGTATTCATTGAAAAACTCAAAGCGCTCAAAGAACTTCTATAGTTAGATCAGCATCTTACCCGAAAATATACCCATAAATACCTAAAAAGTTGTCACCGTCAGTGAAGTCGGACAAATTGTACGAATTCTGAAAACAACATAATAATTTGCCATTACATTCTGAGAATAGTATAATAATTTTGGATTTTACTCTTGGGTGAGATAAAAATGATCGGGAGATATCTAGGCGAAGAAATAAAGAAAAAGATGTTCAAGGGAAAAGTAATTGTAGTAATGGGGGCGAGACAGGTCGGGAAATCCACTCTGGTTGATATGGTGCTTGAGGGTTTCAGAGATAACTACAAAATACTGAAACTTAATGGTGATGATTCTGATACAAGAACAATTTTTGAAAATCCGACTTCAACAAAGATCAGAAATATTATTAGCGGGCATAAGATTGTTTCTATTGATGAGGCACAAAGAGTTCCTGAGATCGGACTTGTTCTGAAAATAATGATTGATAACTTCAATGACATTCAGGTGATAGCAACAGGTTCATCATCTTTTGAACTTTCGGGAAAGATCAATGAACCTCTTACCGGAAGAAAATTTGAATATACTCTTTTTCCGCTCTCTTTTGAAGAAATGGTCAGGCACACTAACTATCTTGAAGAAAAAAGAATGTTTGAACAGCGGCTTATTTTCGGTTCATATCCTGATATTGTGAATAACATTAACGATGCAGGAGATCTTCTGAAATGGCTAACAGGAAGCTATCTTTTCAAAGACATAATGACTCTTGAAAATATTCAGAAACCGGTTCTGCTCGAAAAAATAATTAAAGCTCTTGCTCTTCAGGTCGGCAGTGAAGTAAACTATAACGAAATTGCTCAGCTTGTAAGTGCAGACAACGCAACTGTTGAAAAATATATCGACCTTCTTGAAAGGGCATTCATTGTTTTCAAACTTCCTGCACTTGCCGGAAATGTGAGAAATGAAATTAAGAAAGGTAAAAAAATATATTTTGTTGATAATGGGATAAGAAATGCTGTGATCGGTAATTTTAATGCGGTACATTCGAGAACTGACACAGGTGCGCTTTTTGAAAATTTTATAATATCTGAAAGAAGAAAATACTTAAATTACAGAAGAAAAAATGTCTCAAGCTATTTCTGGAGAACTACTCAGCAGCAGGAAATCGACTACATTGAAGAAGGATCGGGTGATTATAGTGCATACGAATTCAAATGGAATCCTAGAAAAAGAGTTGTAATATCAAAAACTTTCTTATCAAATTATCAGGTTGTAAAAGAGAAAGTGATAAATCCTGAAAATTTTGACAGCTTTCTGGTTGATGAACAGCCTGAATAGTTTCTTACTCGCAAACATACCCGTAAATACCCGAAAAATGGATCCTGCTGTTATTCGGGTATGTTTCGGTATCCGCAGGATTTTGGTTGACAAAAGGTGAATTCGGCATAAATTGGCGGTGTTTATGTTTCTTTTGAAGGAGGGATCTATGCGTGCCGAGAGATCATTCAAAAGACTTCCAGAGGATAGGGTTTAGAGAGTCAGTTTTCTGATAATTCCGATCTTCCGGGATCTTTTTAAGTAAATAATCATTAAATATTTATTTTTTGGAGATATATTTGTCATGGATCTTATAAATATAGGTTTCAATGAATATTTCAGGGCACTTTTTGAGGAATTCAGAAACAAAGGGTTTGTGCCTGCAAGAGTTATAAATGAACAGAAGGAGCTTTACACGGTTTTAACTGAAAACGGGGAAATTCATGCCCGTGTTTCAGGAAAGTTCATGCATCAGGCAGTTGTGAGATCTGATTATCCTGCTGTGGGTGACTGGGTTGCGGTCACACATGAGGGGGATCTTGCGATAATCCATTCAGTAATTGACCGTAAAAGCAGTTTTTCACGCAATGTGTCAGGATCAAATAAAAGAAAAAGCGGCGGGATCACAGAAGAACAGGTTGTTGCCGCAAATATTGATACGGTTTTCATCGTGACCGGACTTGATGAAAATTACAATCTGCGGCGTATAGAGCGGTATCTTACCCTTGCATGGAACAGCGGAGCGTCACCGGTAATAGTGCTGAACAAGTCTGATCTTTGCGAATATCCGGAGGAAGCAGTTTCTGAAGTGGAAAACATCGCTCCCGGTGTGCCTGTTCATGCGGTCTGTGCAAAAGATCACTATCCGGAAAAGCTTGAGCCGTATCTGAAAAAGGGCAAAACTGTCGCATTGCTCGGATCTTCTGGAGTCGGCAAATCGACAATTGTAAATGCTCTACTCGGGAAAGACATCCAGTCGGTCAATGAGATCAGCGATTCGGTCAATAAAGGCCGACATACCACAACTTCAAGACAGCTTTTTCTGATGGATAACGGAGCTATGCTCATTGATACTCCCGGAATGCGTGAAATTCAGTTCTGGGGAGAAGAAGAAAGCATTTCGGCAGTTTTTGAAGATATCGAACAGCTGATATCATTGTGTAAATTTAAAGACTGTTCGCATAACGGAGAGCCGGGATGTGCAGTTTCCGCCGCACTTGAGTCGGGAGATCTCGATCACGGAAGATACAGGAACTATCTTTCACTGCAGACCGAACATGCAAGACTGGAAGAGCGGAAAGTGAAATCGATACAGCAGATCAAAAAAGAATGGGAAAAGGAAATCGCAAAGAAAGTCAAAGAGATAAGCAAAAGAGACAAACGGAAATACGGACGGTGACCAATATAGACATAACTTTATCTTGATATTTATATCTATGTATGTATGATTCTTTATGTGTTTGTGTGTTTTTTTATGGAGGCAATTATGCTAAACCAGAAAGAGTATGTTTTGAAAAATTTCAATTTTGACAAAGAAATGGTTGAAACTATTAAGAAATTGGGTGTTAAAAACCTGAGCGATTTTGTCAGAACAGCGGTTAATGATAAAATCCGCGAAATTCAGTTGCAAGCTTTAAAAGAACATTACCAGTCAAGTGATATGGCTGAAATGGCGGATGATTTTGACTGCACAACCGGTGATGGACTTTAAACTTATGAGGTTTTGATATGATACTCAAGAAAGGTGCTATCGTTCTTTTGTCTCTTGATCCGGTAAAAGGATCAGAAATTGCAAAAACCCGTCCTGCCGTTGTTGTGAGCAATGATGTCTGCAATGAATATTCGCCAGTGATTACGATTGTTCCGTGTTCCTCAAAACTTGACAAAGTCTATGTCACGGAAGTTTTAATTAAAGAAAGTCTCGATAAACCGAGTAAAGCATGTGCCGATCAAATAAGAACAGTTGATAAGTCCAGAGTAGTCAGAATACTTGGCGAAGTCTCAACAACCATAATGAAACAGATCGAAAATGCCATAATGATCCATCTGGATATAAGGTGAAGATAATTCAAAAATCGCAATCGTATTATGTGAGTAATTATTCAGTCAGAGCATAAGTTGCAAAGCTTGCAAGCCAGTGTTCTCCGCCGTAGCCTGTTTTATCCATGCCGTTGAGTCCGGCGTTCAGGTGAATTGCAGCAAGGTTGAGATATGGTTTCTTTCTTGGGTCGCTGTCATCAAGAGATGCTGCTATCATTTTGAATGACCAGGCTCTCTGGAAGTTGAGTCCGACGAGGTGTCCTATCACATAATCTGTGTGGTCAGTTATTTCAGGCGGATTGGTTATATTTGAAAAGAGTGGAGATGAAACATCAGGAAGAAAATGGTTGAGCCACTTTGCAAACCGTTCTTTTTTAAGCACTTGCGACATGAGCTGTGCCTCGGCAAGGCATGGTGATATAAAATCGACTCCGCTTGGTTCATAATCGACAGGGCATCTTTCATCTTTAAGAAAAAAATCTTCTGCTCTTTGCTTTATCACTTTTTCAAGCTCAGTATCTTTTGCAATTTTTGCATAGGTAAGCATGTGATCCATTGAAAAAGCGGTGCTTGCATGTGTTCCCTGCCTGATCGGTTTTGGCAGTTTATTAAAAAATTCAATAGTTCTATCCCTTATAATTTTCACAAGTGGTGCAAGAGTTTCTGCTCTTTCCTGAGATTTCACATCATTTGATATGAGCAGTTCGGCTTGAAGCCTCATCAGCCATGCCCAGCCGTAAGTCCTTTCAAATGTCATATTGAGCTTTTCATTGTAGAAAGCGATCTCGGTTGCAACTTTTTCTTCGGTAAATTGAGCATCAAGCAGGGTTTTTATCTCGTTTTTAGTTTCGATATCCGGAAATAGCCTTAAAAGTCTAACAAGCGTCCAGTGCATGTGAACAGAACTATGCCAGTCAAAACAGCCCGAAAACAAAGGAGTTTTCAAACTATGAGGCACTGCATCTGCTTCACTTTCCTGAACATTTCCTGGCTTATTGGGGTATTTCTGCAAAATACAGCTCAGCGGAAGCTTTGAAAGTTTAACAGCGGTATTTTCATCCATTGTTTTATAAGGAGTGGCAGGAATTTCGGGGGCGCTTTTTGAAAGAAACCATATTGAAAATACCACAACAAAAGTAAAAAGGAGAAGTGAGAAAATATTGAGTGATAACTTCGTCATTTTATTACTGGTTTAATGAATAATAATCAGATTTTAAGCCCTGCCTGTTTCAGCAGAATGATCATCTCTTCGCGGGTCTTTTCGGTTATTACCTTTTCTATTTTGAGTCCGTTTTTTGACTCTGCGTTTACATTCGCCCCTTTTTTCAGAAGTTCTCTCACCATATCAACATTTCCGACTCTTACTGCTCTCATTAAAGGAGTGATTCCTGAAATATCTGACTTGTTGACATCAGCTCCCGATTTTGTGAGAAGCCAGAACGCATCCATATTCTGCTTTTCAATGGCTATCATCAGAGGTGTAAGACCGTTTTCACCAGACTGATTGACATCGGCCCCTTTTTCAACAACAAGGGCTACTGTTGCGGAATTTCCCTTTTCAACAGCTTTCATCAGAATTGTTACACCTTTTGTCTGATTTTTCAGATCTGCTCCTGCCTTGATAAGGATCTGAACAACAAGATCAAGCTGCTGGTCAAGAGCAAAATAGATAGCAGGAACAGGCGTGTCACCAAGTTTTTCGGTTGCATCAGGTGACATTCCCGATTCAATATAGAGCTTTACCACATCAATATTATTTGCTTTAACTGCTTTTATAAAACCTTCATCAGTAAAATCATTGCCGAGCATTACCAGCTTTTCTCTTGCTTTGTATGTCGCAGCATCGACCCTGTCAGATTTACAGGAGGAGAAAAGTAGAACAAAAACTGAAAAAATGATTGTTGCGGACTTTATTTTCATCATTACACTCCTGAATTAAAAGAACGGTCTGATTATACAGCAAATAATATGATATTCAAATGTTTTAGAAACTTGATTTTTCAGCTTAAAAAAAGTGTAATTAAATGCCCAGTATAAAGAAAATGAAACTCAAGGAGGGTGCTTTGTTAATCAGGAAATTGTATCTGGTTGTTTTTATTATATTATTATCTGGAATTCTTTTCGGGGCGGAAATAAAACCGGTCGAAAAATCTTCGAAAGTCGATATTTCGCTTAACGGTGGACTTACAATGAAATTTTCCGATCTTGGAAAAAATAACGGTTTTGCAGATAAAGATACATCTTTTGCTTATCTTCTCGGTTTCAAAGCTGAGGCTGTGTTCAATAAATCATGGTATCTTGGAGGGGCCACTTATTTTCTCGGGAATGACATAGATTATCTCCACGATTCTTCAAACAGAGATGAAAGTCCGAATTGCATAGAAAAAGGCAGCTGTTCCATATCTCTGGGTTACGGCGGTCTAATTGCTGGATACATATTTAATATCAAACACTTTTTCAGGATCGAGACTGGTGTTCTGATAGGAGGAGGCCGGTTTAGCGGGATAAGCGGACATGAATACTCCTACAAAGAACCGTTCTTTGCTTTGGAACCTGAAGCGAATCTTCTTTTTGTAATATCGAGATTTATGGCTGTTTCCGTAAGTTTTTCATACAGACTTTTAACCGGAATGAAAAGTGATAGCGATTATTCTACAGCCGATCTTAGCGGCCCGTCAGCAGGACTTGACATTAGATTCGGAAGCTTTTGAGGTGATATGATGAAAAAATATGTAATACTTTATGTTGCAATGATGATTCAACTTGCTGTATATGCTGAAGAATTTGCCGGTGCAGATGCTGTAAAAGTTAAAATCTCTTGAAGAAATCAGTTCTTTTTATAACACTTATCCCATTATCGGTTTTGATTATTTTTCTTACTTTCGCTTTTATCTTTGAATACAGACCTGAGGCAATAGAACAGGCTGAATTCATAAACTCAGGCAGTGTTGAAAAAAATGTTGAAAACCTCACAATTCTGACATGGAACACAGGTTATGCAGGACTGGGAAAAAACGCAGATTTTTTTATGGACGGAGGTGTCAGTTCAAGACCTTCGAATGAGAATGAAGTCAAGGAGAATTTAAACGGCATCGTTTCAATTCTAAGAGGTTCTGAAGCTGATATGATGCTTCTGCAGGAAGTAGATAGGCACTCAAGCAGAACCTTTAAAATTGACCAATCTGAAATTCTAAAAGATTCATATGTAAATTTCGAATTGAATTATGCTTCGAATTTCAAGGTACTGTTTGTGCCAAGTCCTTTATTAAACCCAATTGGAATTGTGGATTCCGGACTCCTTACTGTATCAGGATTTAAGAGTTCAGTCCAACCTTTAAGAGTGAGTCTGCCTATTGAAAATGAGCTGCCTGTCAGACTTTTTAACTTGAAAAGATGTATGCTCGTTTCGAGATATAAAACTGTAAGAACAGGTCGTGATCTTGTTGTCATAAATCTTCACTTAAGCGCTTATGAAAATGAAACTTTGAAAACTGCACAGCTCGACTTTGTAAAGAAGTTTATTCTCGATGAATTTTCAAAAGGAAATTCAGTTATTACAGGCGGCGACTGGAATCATATGCTGCCGGGAGTTAAAAAAGGAACATTTGGAAAATATATGACAGATGAACAGTATATAAAATGGGCGGCAGAGCTTCCGGAAAACTGGACTCCTGATGGTTGGAACTGGGCATTTAACAAGGAAGTTCCGACAGTTAGGAATAATGAAGCTGCATATGTCAAGGGTCAGAACTTTGTCACAGTAATAGACGGATTCCTTGTAAGTCCCGATGTCACAGTCGAAAGCGTCACCACGATCGAAACCGGTTTTGAATACTCCGACCATCAGCCAGTTGTGATGAGAATCAAACTATAGTAGCTCCCTCTCTTTCCGAAAGGGAGGACCGGGTGAGTTTTTTAACTAAATATTTTGCAAAAAACATCAAAAGTGGCTATATTGTGCCGGCTGGTTTATTAATGTAAATATATAAGGAGATTGCAATGTATGAAATCATTAGAGTAAAAGGTCGTGAGATTCTTGATTCGAGGGGAAATCCCACAATAGAAGTTGAAGTTGAACTTGCAAACGGTGTTGTCGGTTCTGCGATTGTTCCAAGCGGCGCAAGCACTGGTATTCATGAAGCTCTTGAACTCAGAGACGGTGACAAGAATAGATATTTGGGCAAAGGTGTAATGTCGGCAGTTGAGAATGTTGAAAAGATCGCTGCTGAAATTGTCGGAATGAGTGCTCTTGACCAGAGACTCATTGATGAGACAATGATAGAACTTGACGGAACGGACAATAAATCAGAACTCGGTGCAAATGCAATACTCGGCGTATCTCTCGCAGTTACAAGGGCTGCCGCTTCGTCACTGGGACTTCCGCTTTTCAGATATATCGGCGGATTGAGATCGGATACACTTCCGGTTCCTATGAGCAATATTATTAACGGCGGATCACATGCTGACAACAATGTCGACCTTCAGGAGTTCATGATAATGCCGGTAGGTGCTGAAAGTTTCCGCGAAGGTATCAGAATGAATTCTGAGATATTTCATACACTTAAGAAAATACTTAAAGACAGAGGTCTTTCAACAGGAGTTGGTGACGAGGGTGGTTTTGCTCCGAATCTCAAATCAAATGAAGAGGCTCTTGAAGTTATCGTTGAAGCGATCAAAAAAGCCGGGTATGTTCCTGGAAAAGAAATTGTTATCGCTCTTGACCCGGCCGCTTCCGAATTTTTTGAGGATGGAAAGTATGTTTTCAAAAAATCTTCAGGAAAATCAATGACAAGCGCAGAAATGGTCGATTACTGGGAGACACTTGTAAATAAATATCCGATCTACTCGATTGAAGACGGTATGGCGGAAGATGACTGGGACGGCTGGCTGCTTATGACCGAAAGGCTCGGTGACAGGATACAGATCGTCGGTGATGACCTTTTCGTAACAAATGTTGAAAGACTTGGTGAAGGCATCCAGAGAGGCGTTGCAAATTCAATTCTCATAAAGCTTAATCAGATCGGTACCTTAACTGAAACTCTCGACACGATCGAAGTTGCACACAGGGCAGGCTACACAACAGTTATCAGCCACAGATCAGGTGAAAGCGAAGACACATTCATCGCTGACCTCGCTGTTGCAGTAAATGCAGGTCAGATCAAAACCGGAAGTCTTTGCAGAAGTGAAAGGACCGCAAAATACAACCAGCTCATCAGAATTGAAGAAATGCTTGATGAAATAGGATATTATCCCGGAACAGACCTGCTTTTCAACGAAGAATAACATTATAGAGAAATAAAACATTGTGAGTGCTAAATTCGGAACATTCAAAGGGGTTTTTGTACCTTCAACTGAAGCTATACTCGGAACAGTGCTTTTTCTTCTTATGCCAGTGCTTATTGCAGATGTCGGATTGTGGGCGATGCTCGGTATCATTATTCTTGCCCATACAGTCACTTTTTCAACAGCTTTCTCGATGTCTGACTGTGCAACAAACCTGAACAATGTCGGTCCGGGCGGAATGTATGCTCTTTCGAGAAGAAGTCTCGGCAAGGCTCTGGGGGGAAGTATCGGATTCCAGCTTTATCTGGCTCAGGCTGCAAGTATCGGATTTTATTCAATAGGTTTTGCAGAACCGCTTCAGGCGCTTCTTGCCCCAGTACTTGATTTTATTCCGCTTTTTACCGAAACCGACCCGGCTTCCATACTTATGCAGAAACAGATACTTGCTTCGGTATTTTTCTTTGTATTTTTTATTGTTGTTATGGTTGGTGCCGATTTTACCCTTAAAATACAGACTCTTATTCTTTTTGTGCTTGGTATCAGCATTCTTGCCATTATGGTTTCACCGTTTTTCGGGATTACCTATAAAGGAGCGCAGGCATTCTCTGCCGGGATGAATTTTCTTGGTAACAGGGACTTGACACTCGGCATATTTTTCCTAACATTTGCCCAGTTCTTTCCTGCTGTTACAGGCATAGATGCCGGTATAGGAATGAGTGGTGATCTTAAAAATCCGAAAAAAAGTCTGGTAAAAGGAACATTCTGGGCGATAGGAATAACTTTTGTTGTGTATGTCAGCATTGCTGTCATTTTTTCGATGCTGAGCAAAGATGTTTTGATACATAGTTACCAGAATGGTGTTCCGATTCCGGTTCTGCTTACTGATATTATCAACTACTCAGATAAGTTTCCGTCAAATATTCTCGGGATTATGTTGATTTTAGGAATATTATTTGCAACCGGATCTTCAGCTCTTTCTGTTTTTATGACTGCTCCGAGGACTCTTCAGTCACTATCACTGAACGATGTGCTTCCTAAAAGAATGAATTTTTTTGCTAAAGATTTTGTTGAAAACGGCAGTGAACCCAGATATGCGGTCATTTTATCCGGAGCGATCGGATTCCTTGTTATATGGGCCGGAAATATAAACACTGCTTCTATGATAGTCGGTATTCTTTTTCTTGTTGTTTACGGCTGGATAAACGGAAGCGCATTCCTTGAAAGGGTAAGCGGAAATCCCGGTTTCAGACCGACATCAAAAAATCACTGGAGCATTTCGCTATACGGTTTTACTGTCTGTATTGTTTCAATAATCCTTTTTGATCCGTTTATAGGTCTTCTGATAATGGCATCCCAATTTGCGGTATTCAAGCTCATTCTCAAATACAAGGCACAGAACAGGATAGAAGGTGTCTGGTGGGGAATCTTGTTCAGCACAGCGACAAAATCACTCAAAGCACTTAAATATGTTGTGCAGGGAAGTAAGAACTGGAGACCTGTAGTTACTGCGGTTTCAGGGCCTGACGATAGCGCAAATCCTGAAAGAATTGCATATTTTGCATCATTTCTGGAAAAACATAAAAGCTTGGTTCATTTGAATGTTTTTGGATATAATAAAACCTTTGAAGCTTATGGAATTCCGACGGAAGTCATTGAATATTCTAACTTAAACAAAGCAATTTCAACGGTTCTTTTTACAAGTCATCCCGGAGGTCTGGAAGTACACACGGTCTTAATAGAATATATGAAAAAACTGGACAGTTTAAAGCTTTTTGAAAAGCTTATGGAAAAGAAGAAAAATATCCTGATGCTCGCTAACAGCTCAAAGTTGAATAAATTAAACAGGATAGACATTTGGTGGCGTGGAGAATCAAACGGAAATCTCATGGTTCTTCTTGCTCATATCATTACTTTGAATTCTGAAGCAAGTATAAAAATAATAAGAATGATCGAAAACTCGGAAACAGTTGAACAGAGCAGGGCTGAGATGCAGACTCTTCTTGACAATTCCAGATTGAGCGGGCATGTCGTTATCATTGAAAAAGAAGAAGTCGATATTCTCGAAATCCTTAGAAAATATTCAGCTGATTCAGATCTTATTATGATGGGGCTTCCTGGTAAATTCTCGAAAGACAGCGGAGTTAGACTATTCGGACTGAATGAGCTGTTTTTTGACAAGCAGATAGCAAGATATGAAGATCTGCCGCCTGTGCTTTTTGTGAAATCGGCTCAATATATTGAATTAATTGAACAGTAACCGGGAGAAAAATTTATGGCGAACGGAAATGGAAAAAAAGTTGATGCGAATGATAATGATCTTTTCAAGTATGATCTGCTGATAAAGAAAATCGGAACCCAGAACTTTGTATCTCCGCTGACTGCAAATAAAAAAATATATGAGTCCCAGATGGTGCCTGAAGATGAAAGGGTGCTGGCATATATTGATAAGAGTGTGGTCGATTCAATAACAGGATCTCAATGTGCTGTTCCTTCATTCGAAAAGGCAGGTCCTCGTGAAAAACTTTTCTTTGAACCGGGTGAAACGGTTTCTGCAATAGTGACCTGCGGCGGAATATGTCCCGGACTGAATGCTGTGATAAGGGGAATTGTTGTGATGAACTATTACCGTTATAACAATCAGAGAACATTCGGCATAAATTACGGTTATGCGGGGCTGGTCAAGGATCTGGGTTATGAGGTGCGGCACCTGACTCCGGCAATGGTTGAGAATATGCAGCTTCGCGGCGGTACTATGATAGGAACTTCAAGAGGCGGACAGGATCCCGTTAAAATGGTGGACAGGCTTGTCGAGCTGGGGGTTAATGTTCTTTATGCAATAGGCGGTGACGGAACTCAGCGCGGAGCGATGGATATAATAAAAGAGATCGAAAAAAGGAATCTCAAGATATCAGTGATAGGAATTCCCAAGACAATTGATAATGATATCAATTACATAGACCGTTCTTTCGGAACAGAGACCGCTTTTTCGGAAGCTTGTGATTCGATAGATTCGGCATATACCGAAGCAACTTCGATACATAACGGCATAGGTATTGTCAAACTCATGGGAAGAGAGTCAGGCTTTATTTCTGCAAATGCCACTCTTGCCACAAATCAGGTTGATTTCTGTCTTATTCCAGAGATGGATTTCAGAATGACCGGTGACGGAGGTTTTCTTGATCTTGTAGAGAAAAGACTGAGAAGAAAAAAGCACTGTGTTATAGTTGTTGCGGAAGGTGCGGGACAGGGATATGTCAGAGATCCTGAAAATCTTGAACGGGATGAATCCGGTAATGTGAGACTTGGTGATATTGGTGTTTTCATTAAGGACAAAATACGGAGTTATCTGAAGACAAAAGGTGTTCATCACAGTATAAAATATATAGATCCGAGCTATATTATAAGGTCGTGTTCTCCGACACCCAACGATTCTATTTTCTGTTCCCAGCTTGCCCAGATGGCGGTTCATGCAGGAATGACAGGACGAACCGGAATGGTTGTCGGATATCTGAACGGTCAGTTCATTCACATCCCGATGGAACTTGCAACATCAAAAAGAAAGAAAATAGACACAAACGGTCAATTGTGGCTTTCTGTCATTGAAGAAACCGGACAGCCGCCTGTTATCTGAGGATCAATCGTCACCGTCTCTCTGTTTTTCAAGTTTTTTATCGATGTTTTTATATCTGTCACGGATTGTGGGATAGTATCTGTTATATCTGTTGTCTTTTAAGATTTGAGCATAGAAGTTCTTTGCTCTGTCAGGCTGGTTCATTTTTTCGTAACAGACACCCAGAAGAAGTTCTGCACGGTCTTTCTGGAAGTCTTTCTTTGAATTTACAAAAAGGAATCTTTCAAATGATATTGCAGCCTTATTGTAATCTTTCATTCTGTAGTAGCATAGCGAAGTAAGATAGAAAAGATTTGCGACATGTTCACCGCTTGATGATATTTCAAGACTTTCCTTGAACTTGTCGATAGCCGTTTCATAGCTTTTTCTGTTGAAAAGTATGTTGCCTTCTTCAAATTTTTTGACTGCTGTCTTCTGTTTTATAAGACTGGTTTCAGAATCAATTATCATTCTCTCAAGTCTGGAAAGAGCCGAAAGATTGAATTCTCTATACAGTTTGAACGCCTGATCCGGTTCGCCTTCTTTCAATGCAAGGTAGAGGTTGTATGCTTTGATATCGTTATTTTCAACGGCAGCAAGCTTTTCCTTCTGATCGGAGATCTCTTTTTTAAGATAATCATTCTCTTTCTGAAGAAGATCATATCTCTCTGATATCGTTACAACTTTTGTTCTGAAATAAAAGAAGAACGCAAGAATGATGACCAGTCCGAGAAGTGAAATTGCAATAAAGAATTTGTTCGCTTCGCCCTGATCTTTGGAATTTATCTTTTTGCCGATATCTTTAATTGAAGCATCAAGACTGCTGACACTGTTGAGTGAGCGCATGAGAAGTTTGCGCATTTCTTTAATGTCATCAAGAGTATGCTCTTTTTTTTCGGGCTGTTTTATACTTTTATTTTTCTCGTCAGCCATGTTCCTAATCCAGAAAAATGCAGGGGAAGTTTAATACATTTTGCCTGAATTACAAAAAAAATGGGAAAAGGGGTTAAAATTTGGTATTACAATGCGTACTGAGATGATTATTGGAGCGTATTAAATGGAAAGCAGTTTTTTTGAATTTAAACCGGTAGGATTCCGTGAAGAAGTTGCGATAGTTGCACCTTCATCACCTTTTGACAGACTTCATTTTAATGCAGGAATCACTGAACTGAAACTTAACAAGATCAGGCCTGTTATCGATAAAGCGATATTTTCTCACGATAATTTTCTTGCCGGAAGTGACTCTGTGCGATCAGATATTATCATAAAATCATTTGCCAATTCCAGTATCGGGGCGATATGGACAGCAAGAGGCGGATACGGTTCAATAAGACTTCTGGAATCATTTGAGAAAAACATTGGCGTTATCAGGAAAAATCCCAAACTTTTCATCGGTTTCAGTGATGTTACAGCAATTCACAGCTGGCTTGTGGAAAAATGCGGTTTTGTAACTGTTCACGGCCCGAACATCACAACCCTTGATATGATAGATAAATATTCAAAAGCGCAGATATTTGAACTTGTGTCCGGAAAAGATAAGGCTTTTTCTATTTTCAATAAGAATATTAAGTCTATTGTTCACGGATCTGCCAAAGGAATTGTTAAAGGTGGAAACCTTACAACGCTCGTTTCACTTATCGGTACTCCTTTTGAACCCGATTTTAACGGTTCGATACTTTTTCTTGAAGATGTAGGCGAAGTACCGTACAGAATCGACAGACTTATTACCCAGATGAGACTGGCAGGCAAATTCAAAGGTGTGAAAGCGGTCATTCTCGGTGATTTTTCATATAAGGAATTCAGACCTCCGGCAGATAAATCGGTCAATCCGTATGACATTGCGGCTTCGATGCATCTTGAAAAGGATGTTCCGGTAATGTCGAATTTCCCGTCAGGTCACGGATCAACAAATATGGCTTTTCTTCTCGGCGCTGTCGCTGAAATGAATACTGATGCGAGGACTCTCAGATATAATCTGTCGTAAAATAATTGCGGAGAAAAAACATGGCGGGCAAGAAAAGATCCATGGATGAAATGATACAGCTGGCATACGACCTTCAGAACGCCATTATAGCACTTTGCGGAAAAAGACCTCTCAGGATTACGACCAATAAAGATTTCAAGCTGTTAAGGATCCTGTGGATGAGAGATTTTGAACGGAAGGGGTGGTATGACGGGGTTGCAATGAAGATACTTATACAGGCCTTTTCAGATAAACACGGCATTCCCGTGAGAGAGATAACTCCAGAGCAGGACAATTATTCGGCGGTATATCTTACCAAAACTTCGACTGACCCTGAAAAAACAGGTGAATGAAATGAAATTTCTTCTGACGGCACTGATCCTTTTTTTTACATATCAGACCGTATGCGGAGAATGTTCAGGAGGATTCATTGCGGAACCTGTTCTCAAGCACGAGACTGAAAATGAAAAAAGATGTAATTACAATCCACTTATAAATATTAATGCCGAAGACAGACTGGCGATAGATTATCTGGAGGCGAGGTTCGGTGTTCCGGCAGATTCGTTTACAATCCTTCCGAGGGGTTTTTATGATACTTTTTATGATTTGAAGTCAAATTACAGAATCAATCCTCTCATTCACGGTATCAATCAGAAAAACTACTGGCAGATCTTATCAACTTCCGGTTTTGAATATTTTTATGCAAACAGGTCGGGTAATTTTATTCCCGGCAGTTCAGGAAGAATATTTGATAAATATTCGACATTCATACTCTCACAGTCCGGCAACATGGTGCTTCTCAATTCATTAGCGCTTTACTGGGAGTTGAACGAAATAAACTATTATGACGATCACGCATGGAAAAGTGCTGATGTTGAAATGAAAAGGGTATATGCAAAGTTGAAACTCTGGAAGTTATCTGTACTTGCAGGTCGCGATACGCTGAATTTGGGTCCTGGTGAATACGGCATGATCCTTTCGAGTAATGCCGCTCCCTACTGGATGATAAAGATACAGAATGAAGAAACCTTGAGGTGGTGGGGTGACTGGAATTTTGTATTTATGAAAGGCTGGATCAAAGATGAAAGAGATGATGTTTCAGATCCTGAAATAATGGCAATGAGACTTACATACCGTCCTCAGGGGCTTTTTGATTTTTTCGAACTTGGAATGACAAGGGCAATGATGTATGGCGGTGAAGGCCGATATCAATACAAAGCTGTTGAATACCCGAAACTTATTATCGGAAGTGAAGATAATATTCCAAGAGGAAAATACGATGCTGACAGCTATGGGGGTGTTGACTTTACTTTTCATATTCCAATGTACAAACTTGTTCCTCAAATCAAGGTTTTTAAGTTCTACTTTGAAGAATCAGGTACAGATATCAGAGCTATCTGGCAGGTTGAAGACTGGGGAGACTTCACTCTGCCGTATATTTTCTTTAATTTTTTTGAAAGAGCATATGTAACCGGTATTTTTATGGCAATGGACAATGATATTTTCAGACTGGAATACACAAAAACGGCTTTTTCGTTTTACAGGCATCATAATTATCCAGTCGAAGGTTATACCGAAAATGGACTTTCTCTCGGACATCCTCTCGGTACAAATCATGAGGCTCTCAGATTTAATCACAGACACTGGTTTAACAACAGTTTTTCTTTTAAGTGGGAAATCGGATATTATCAGCTCCAAGGTGAAAAAACAAAAGACCACGATAAAAAGTTTACAGCACTTTTCCCGATGTTTTCGCTTACCGACGGACTTGTAAGAAGAGGATATTTTTCATTATGGACAGACTGGATAGTTTACGGACATATTTTAAGAGGTTATTTCTCTGTAGATGCAGGTCCGAAAAGCGATTCAGATCCGAGTCCGACTGTGACAAAGCCTGTGGATAAAGCCACTGCGGACATAACCCTCGGTTTTTCAGCAATAATTAAATTCTAAATTTATTAAAAAAAGCTTGACAGTCACAGGTCAGTATGTAAAATGCCTCGTCGATATTTGGTAGAGGCTCTTTATAATCGGAGGAGTGCGATGTATGCGATGATTGATTTCGGCGGCAACCAGTATAAAGTTGTACCCGGAGAAAAAGTGTTGGTTTATAATCTTGACAAGGAAGCAGGTGAACTTTTTGAAAATACTAATGTTCTTCTTGTTTCAGACGGCGAAAATGTATCTATCGGAAAACCTTACCTTACAAATGTTAAAGTGAAACTTGAAGTCATTAAAAGCATGAAAGGTCACAAAGTTATCGTCTTCAAGAAAAGAAGAAGAAAAACAAGCAAAGTGAAAAGAGGTTTCAGACAGAGTTATACACAACTTAAAGTCCTTGAAATTGTTAAGTAATATCGGGAGTTAGTTATGGCACATAAGAAAAGCGGCGGCAGCGCAAAAAACGGAAGGGACAGCGCAGGGCAGAGGCTCGGCATCAAAAAGTTCGGCGGTGAGATGGTTATTGCAGGAAACATAATCATCCGTCAGCACGGAACAAAAATTCATCCCGGTCAAAATGTCGGTCTTGGTACGGATTATACAATTTTTGCTCTTTGTGACGGTGTTGTTGAATACACAACATTCCGCAAGAACGGAACATCAAGAAAGAGAGTAAGTGTACTTCCCGTAGAAGCATAGTTTATACTATAAGTTATTATTTAAACTCCCGTTAATCGGGAGTTTTTTTTTATTATCCGGTTTATACCGGGTGTCAAAGGAGATTACAAATGAAATTTGTTGATCAGGCAATAATAACCGTTACAGGCGGTAATGGTGGCGCCGGGGCTGTAAGTTTCAGAAGAGAAAAATTTGTACCGCTTGGAGGTCCGGACGGTGGAGACGGAGGAAAGGGCGGGGATGTAATTTTCAGAGGCAACGAGAATACCGGAACTTTATATGATGTCAGATATCAGAAAAACATTAAAGCTGAGAACGGTCAGAACGGAATGGGCGCAAAAATGTATGGACATCAGGGAAAGCCTCAGATAGTTGATATTCCAGTCGGCACACTTGTCTATGACAATGTCAGCGGTGAACTGATCGCAGACATAATCAGGCACGGACAGGAAGTTATTGTCGCTGCCGGCGGAATAGGCGGAAGAGGGAATGTCAAGTTCAGAAACAGCATAAATAAGGCCCCGAGATATGCTCAGGACGGTATCCCCGGAGAATCAAGAATTGTAAGACTTGAACTCAAGCTTCTTGCGGATGTCGGTATCATTGGATTTCCATCTGTCGGAAAATCGACTTTAATAAGCGTTGTCAGCAATGCAAAACCGAAGATCGCCGAATATCATTTTACAACACTTACTCCGAATCTGGGAATGGTTGAGGGTAATGATTTTATTCCTTATGTCATTGCTGATATTCCAGGACTTATTGAAGGTGCTCACAAAGGACTCGGTCTCGGTGACAAGTTTCTGAGACATGTTGAACGGTCAAGATTCCTTATTCACATGGTTGAGATAAATCCGGCAAGAAAGTCACCTATTGATGATATTCAGATAATAAACAGAGAGCTTGAGCTTTTCAACAGTGAACTTGCGACAAGAGAACAGATATTTGTACTTAACAAAACTGACATATATACTGAAGAACAGAATGAAATGAGGGAAGAACTTAAGAAATATCTTGAAGGGAAGCCTTATTTTGAGATCAGCGGAATCACAAGGACTGGACTGAAGGAACTGATGTCATTTGTCGCCCAGAAAGTAATTGAGTACAGAAAGAAAGCGAAAGCAGGGTAGATCAGGCTCTTGTAAGAGAATCTATATATTCCCGGATGGCCATGCGGTCTTCTTCAGACAGATTAATAAATTTTATTCCCATTCCAGGGATTGATTCTTCTTCGTCAGCGTCAGTGATAAGTGAGTATTTATCCTCATTTCTGACAACAACGCCCCTTACTTTTATTTCTTTATCATGATCGGGAAGAAGGAATGACAGATCAAATTCCTGCATCGGTTCCCATAGGACGGAGGATTTAACGAATATTCCCCCTTCACTGAGATTCGCAGTGTCAAATTTTATGCTTATGTCATCACCGCTTTCACTCATTCTGATCTTAAGTGATATCGGAGCTCTTCTGAAAAGCCGATGGTCTCTGGTCATGTTAAATCCTAAGCTGGGTGGTTGTCTGGATCAACAAAAACTATCTTTGGCTCAGGAGTATCTGAATCTTCAGAAATGTAAATGTGACTTGCTATGATAATAAGGTCGTTTCTGGAAACAAGTCTTGCTGCCGCACCGTTCACGCATATTTCTCCGGAACCTCTTTTACCTTCAATAACATAAGTTTCGAACCTTGAACCGTTTGTGATGTCCCATATGTCAACGAATTCAAACGGTTTTATGTCGGCAAGTTCCATAAGGTTTTTATCGATCGTGATGCTTCCCTGATATTCCAGATCGGCACCCGTTATCCTTGCCCTGTGTATTTTAGATTTCAGGAACTTTCTATACATCAATTTCCTCTTAAGAACAAAACAGTCAGAATAATAGCAAAAGAGGAGGTCTTGTCAAGATAGAAAACCGATTTCTGTAACTCCGGCAACTGAAAAAACAGCAATTTTTGTGTTTCAAACACTCTTGAGTTAAAATCAGCTGAATTTGTTTTAATAATTTTAAGCCGATGGCGTGATTACATTTCTTTTGGAGAAATGCCATGAAAAAACTTTTAATTAACATGGTTTTTATGATTTTGATGGTTTTTGTTTCCTGTGAGAAATCGCAAAATAAATTTATAATTGACTTGGAAGTGATGGAAGATATTGATTTTAATGATGATTTATTTGTTGAGTCAGATTTTAATGAAAACAAAAATGATATTTATCCTGATGCTGATTCTGATTCCAGTGTTGATGTTGATTCCGGTGTTGATGAAGATATAGAAACTGATCCATGCATTGGTGATCTGGAAATAACAACCGGAACCGAGCTTGAAGCAATTTTACATTGTACTGAAATTACTGGGTATCTTAGTTTTAGCGATAGCGATTTAGAGGAAATATCGATGCCTAATCTTGTCAGTGTAAAATCACTGACGATATCTCAAAATTCATTGCTGCGATCAGTTTCTTTTCCTGTACTTCAAGAAATGGATGGCAGTCTTTTTTTGGAAGAAAATTATAAATTATTGTCATTTTCACTGCCTGATCTGAAAACTGCACTTTTTATAAAAATAGAATCTAATCATGTTCTATCGGAGATTAATCTGAATGCTGTTGATAATGCAGTGGCTATCAGAATAGTCAATAATCAAATAATAAGGATTAGTTAGCGCATTTAGCGAGGTGCAGACATGAACAGAGTTTTAATTCTTGCAGAGATTTTATTTTTATCGATTGTGATAATTTCATGCGTAAGCAACAAAAGAGATGCAAGCGAATATGAAAAATCTGATTCCAGTAATTCTGGAAATACTGGCGACAC
>DAOQAY010000016.1:2067-8741 GCA_035354435.1 bacterium | reverse complement strand
AATACTGGCGACACCATATATATTCGTAGTACAAAACAGTGGGGTACAGGCGGAGATGATGCTGGTCGTTCCGTCGCAGTTGACACCGCTGGTAATATTTTTGTTGTAGGCCAGACGGAAGGTGCTATCGACGGAAATACAAATTTCGGAGGTATTGATATATTTCTTACAAAATTTAATAGTGACGGATCGTTTGCGTGGACAAAACAGTGGGGAACAAGTGAAATTGATGTTGGTGTATCCGTAGCAGTTGACGGTTTAGGAAATATTTTCGTTTCTGGATATACAGATGGTGATCTTGATGGAAATCTTAATGACGGCAGTGTTGATATATTTCTTACAAAATTCTACAGTGACGGATCGTTTGCATGGACGAAACAGTGGGGAACAAGTGGTCAGGAATATGGTCAGTCAGTAGCAGTTGACAATTCAGGCAATATTTTTGTTACGGGATATACAGATGGTGATCTAGATGGAAACACTAACGCTGGTAGTAGTGATATATTTCTTACAAAATTGAAAAGTGATGGTTCATTTGAATGGACACAACAGTGGGGAACAATTAAATTTGATACTGGCAATTCTTTATTAGTTGACAGTTCTGGTAATATTTTTATTACCGGTCATACAAGTGGAACTTTTGATGGAAACACTGATTCTACCGGCATTGGAGTATTTCTGACAAAATTGAGTGACAACGGATCAGTCATATGGACAAAACAATGGGGAACAGGTGAAAACGATTATGGTGAATCTGTATCCATTGACAGTTTCGGTAATATTTTTGTCGCTGGTCATACGAATGGCGATGTTGATGGTTATAATATTGTTTCGAGAATGTTTCTGACAAAATTGAACAGTGATGGCTCAGAAGTATGGATAAAAGTTTGGGGATCAAACGGAGATGATGAAGTGAGCTGTTTAACCATTGACAGTTCAGGTAATATTTTTGTTGCAGGATATGCAGAAGGTGCGTTTGATGGAAACACTAACGCAGGAGGTTATGATATATTCCTGACAAAGTTGAATAGTGATAGAACGGTTTCATGGACTGATCAGTGGGGCACAATTGAAGATGATTATGGTCAGTCAGTAGCAGTTGACAATTTTGACAATGTTTTTGTTGTCGGATATACACATGGTGATCTTGATGAAAATACCAGTGCAGGTGGTTATGATATATTTCTTTCTATTTTTTCGGTTGATGGGCTTTAAATAGAAAGATAAATAGTCGATTATTTCACTGCGAGTGCAAGGTCTCTGCCGATAGCAAGTGCTTCAAGATTGAATTTTTCGGTTCCTTTGGGTGCAGACTCAAGAGCTGCTTTTTCAAGTGAATCTTTTGAAACGCATTTTGTTATTGTGACAAGTGCGGATAAAGATACCATGTTAAGTGCTATAAGTCTGCCCTGTTTTTCCTGTGTTGTTGATGACATAGGCAGTTTTATCAATCTGTAGTCATCGCTTTCAGGAAGATCGACATAGTCACTGTCGATTATTACAAGTCCGCCTTTTTTCATTGTGCCGATATATTTTTTTGCAGCTTTCTGAGTGAGACAGACCATCGCATCGATTTCTCTCGCTTTCGGATACTTGATAGGGTCATCGCTGATTATTACATCCGCTTTTGATGCTCCACCCCTTGCTTCAGGTCCATATGCCTGACTCTGTATGGCGTGTTTTTTCTCATGCAGGGCGGCAGCAGTACCTAGAATTACTGATGCAAGGATGACTCCCTGACCGCCGCTTCCTGAAAATCTTACTTCATATTTCATTTTGCACCTCCGGTAAAGGAGTCAATAATTTTCTGGTATCTGTCGGTATATTCCTCTTTCTGTTTTTCACAGAAAATACCTGTAACGATCTTTCCTTTAAGCTCTTCTTCTGTCATGTTTGCAGCTTTTTCAATGGTGATCGCATTATCTTTCTGATACTTGAGCATATCAAGGTTCGATCCGTATTTCTTCTTGTTCTTTCTGCCGTGAGTCGTAAAACAAGCTTCCGTGACATCAATGACAGAAAATCCTTTGTGCATAAGACCTTTGTGAATATAAGTATCAAGCTGAGGTACATGATAGCTGGTTCCTCTGGCAACAAATGTTGCACCGGCGCCTGTGGCAATGTCAACAACATCAAAATGAGGTTCAATGTTGCCGAAAGGAGAAGTCGCAGTTTTATCACCTTCAGCAGTAGTAGGTGAATACTGTCCACCGGTCATTCCATAAATTCCATTGTTGAAAAGAACAAGAGTGATGTCAATATTTCTTCTGCATGCGTGGATAAAATGGTTCCCGCCGATTGCAAGTCCGTCGCCGTCGCCGGAAACAACGATAACATGCATATTCGGTTTTGAAAGCTTAATACCCGTGGCAAAAGCAAGCGCACGACCGTGAGCGGTGTGAAGAGTATTGAAATCAACATAACCGGGAAGTCTTGAAGCGCAGCCGATACCGCTGACAACAACGATATCATCTTTGTTCCAGCCGGTTTTATCAATAGCGCGGATCAGTGATTTCATAACGATACCGTGACCACATCCCGGACACCAGATATGCGGAAGCTTTTCGTTTCTTAAATATTTTGAATAATCAAACATTTTTATACTCCCATCAAATGTTAAGATGACTGATTGCGGAAAGAATGCTTTCCGGTCCTAATGGTTCGCCGTTTACCAGGTTGACAGGGATTATTTTTGTCCTTTTTGTAAACCTTTCTGCGACATTTTTGAGCTGTCCGAGGTTCATTTCGGGAACAACAATAAAGTCAGCATTCAGCGCATATTTTGAAAATTCCTCTTTCGGGAAAGGCCAGAGAGTAACCGGTCTGAAAAGTCCTGCTTTAACACCTTTTTCACGAAGAGCGATAACTGCTTCTTCTGCGGCTCTGGCGGCACTTCCTACAGCGAGCAGTAAAACTTTTGCATCTTCACATTGAACAGTTTCAAATTTATCGATAAGATTTCTCTGTTTGTACACTTTTGAAATGATTCTTTCATTTTCATTGGCAACAGTCTCGGGATCCATCGTCGGGAAACCGGAGTCGTCATGGTTGAGTCCGGTAACATGAAATCTACTCTTACCAAAGTTCGGAAGACATGCAGCCCTGTGTTTGTCAGAAGCATAAGGAAGAGGGCATACGCCATCATTGTTTGGAATCGTTCTGTTTATGATTTCAAGTTCGCCGGGTTCAGGAATTCTTATTCTTTCTCTCATATGACCGATTATTTCGTCTCCGAGGATTATAACCGGAGTTCTGAAATATTCGGCAAGATTGAAAGCTCTTACCGTTTCGGTGAACATTTCTTCTACTGAATTCGGAATAAGTGCGATTGTAGGATGATCACCATGAGTTCCCCATTTAGCCTGAAGAAGGTCAGACTGCGCGGGAGATGTCGGAAGTCCGGTTGAAGGTCCGCCTCTCATGACATTGACTATAACGACAGGAACTTCTGCAATACAGGCATATCCGATAAGTTCCTGCATAAGAGAAAATCCGGGACCGCTTGTCGAAGTCATTGCTTTTGCGCCAGTCAATGATGCGCCGATAATAGATCCGATTGAAGCAATTTCATCTTCCATCTGGATAAATTTTCCACCGTTCTGTGGAAGATATTCCGCCATGAATTCGGCAATTTCTGTTGACGGAGTGATGGGATATCCGCCAAAGAAGTTGCATCCGGCATAGGCTGCTCCTTTTGCACAGGCAATATTGCCCTGAATAAATTCATACTTTGAATTGGTCATTTCTTTGCTCCTTTACTTTTTTTTCTGGATATAAATAGCAAAATCGGGGCATCTGAGTTCGCACATTCCGCATGCGATACATTTTTCCATGTTGTCAGCGATCGCGATAAGCTTCTTTTTGTCAAGAGAAAGTGCTTTCACCGGACAGAATTCAATACAGATCTCACATCCTTTGCAAAGTTCAGGACGGATAAACAGCTCACATTTGCTGTTTTCATACTTGATTTCAACAAATTCTTTCTTTCCCATAATTACCTCTCAGGAAAATATTGCACCTCTGGTGTCGATTGATATTATCAGCGGAAAATCCGCTACTTCAATTCTGAATACCGCTTCAGGTCCAAGTTCAGGGAACATTATAGGCTCCATTGCTGTCATTTGACTGCCGTAATATGCTCCGGCTCCGCCAAGCGCCTGAAAATAAAGAGCTTTTTTTCTTCTTATCGCTTCAGGAATTCCTTCAGGAAGAAAACCTTTTCCGATAAAACCTTTAACGCCAAGATCGAGGAGAAAGGGGATGAATGTTCCCATTCTCCAGCTTGTAGTAGGTCCGATGCTTGCCCTGTTCTCAGTATATCCCGGAGTTGGAGCGGCAAAGAAAATATATGAATTCTGAGTCTCAAATGGAAGCGGTTCGCCGTTTTTTACCATTTCAACGATCTTTTTCAATGACTGGTCTCTGACAGTAATAAGCTCGCCTGTGATTCTTGTAACCATTCCGGCATTGAGCATTTCTTCTGTCATTCCGCCTGAAAAAATCAATGATCTCTCCGTGTTATAAAGAAAATTTTCCGCTTCTGAAGCTGTGACAGTTAAGCGCAACCGCTACAGGCATCATCGCAATATGGGTCGGCTGTTTTTTTATATAAAGAGCTTTGACTGCTGAAATTCCGGGAAATCCAAGTATTCCATAATCAAGCTTCTTAACTGATTCATTAATTATATCAGCAAGTTCAGCATCTTCAGCAGATCTTTCCAACAGTGCTTTTTTTGCGATAATGGAAACATTGTCAAATGTTCCGCCGACACCGATTCCGATAAAATATGGAGGGCACCCTTTACCTGCGGCTGATTTCAAAGTATCAAAAACAAAATTGGCGACACCAACACGACCTTCAGCCGGGGAAAGCATTTTCAAAGCGCTCACATTTTCGCTTCCGCCGCCTTTGACCATGCCGGTGAGTTCAAACACATCGCCGTCACATTCTTCAAGATGGATGAAAGCGGGAAGATTACGCCCTTCGTTGGTTCTGTTGAAAGGATCTGCAACAGTCGATTTTCTTAAAAGCCCGTCAGAATATGCCTCGCTTACACCTTCATTAATAAGATGAGCTATTGTCGAAGCGCCGCTGTATGTTGCGAACTTTCCCATTTTAAGAAAAACCTGTGCAACTCCGCAATCCTGACAAAGAGGTCTGCGCTCAATCTTTGCCTTTTGCATGTTTTCATTAAGAACTGTTGCAAGCTCCAGCTCATCACTCGCCATGCCTGATTCGATGAAAGATATTCCGGCAAGAGAATCAGGCTCATAATTAAGCTTGATAAACAGGTTTTTCACCGCTTCAACTATGTGGTCACCGTCGATAATTCTCATAGTTTCCCCAAAATTCTATGGGATTATTAAATATTGCCACTACCAATGTCAAGCAAATTTGAATTAAAATAGGTATTGATAAAAACGAGCGATTTAACTGTTTTGATATTATTCAAAGAATATTTGTCTATTATTTGTTGCTAGCTCGGATGAATTTATATATTTCTTCAGTTAATTCTTGTGCTTGAGGTGACATGTTTTCCCAAGTAAAGATTTCTGTAGCAATGTTTTCTGCAACAACATTAGCTAGTTTTAGTTTGTATGGAGTTGATATTGTATCACTCTTGGCTTTAAAGGATTCTGGCAAACCACTTTTCTCTTTTAAAAATGATCCCAGATATTCATTTTCATATTCTTTTAAAATGCTGACATCAATTTGTTCTGAGAGTTTTGGGAATATTTTCTTTAAAGCATCTTTTAAAATACCTTCGCTTATAAGGTTTTCGATTTCCCTGACAGGGAGTTTATAGTATTTGAATTTACTATTTTCAGTGCTCATTCCTTCATATTTCGTATGTTTTGCTTCTTTTTTTCATCTTTGTCAGCGATAAGAAAGATTTTGTTTGATAAAAACTGACCTTTTATTTTGTTTTTTTCTTCTTGGAAATCGTCTGAATTATCAAAAATGTAGTGAGACAAATTTGAACCTGCGTATTCGAAGAAAGAGTAGTGTATATCCTCTTTGAATTTTATATAATCGGGTTCATTTTTTTTATTAATTTCATAAGCTTTCAGGTATGATCTTAAATAAATTCGGTCTGTTATCCCTTCAACCCAAATGCTGCAATTAGACATGAACATTGCACTGTTTCTTGCTCCAATCAGGTTAAGAATGTTGTTGTCTCTGGAAGCACATTTTTAACTTCAAAAGTGATTTTGCTATCAGTTGTTTTCTTTTCAAAAGTATAAATGGATGTATCGTTATTTTCAGTTTCAAGAGATAGATCAAGAAAATTGTTTGAATGAGTAGCGATAAAAAATTTAAATGTTTTAAAATCAGGAGATTTGAGAATTTCAATAAATCTCCTTTGAAGCCCCGGATGAAGATAAAGTTCCGGTTCTTCCATAAAAACAAACATATTTTTTCCAATGTTTTTGAAAAGGGGATATGTAAGAATAATTAATTGCTGAATTCCATCTCCGACATCATAAATGGGAAGATCTTTTTCATCACCGATCTTGATATGAAGCACATCTGAATCAAAATGAGGAACAAGGTTGACAGGCTTGTTTTCAAAAAAATTTACTGATAAAAAGTTCTCATATTTTCTTATTATTTCCCTTTGGTCTGAATATCCTAGTAAATGTTTTTTCACATCTTCGTAAAGCTCAAGCCC
>DAOQAY010000016.1:0-1967 GCA_035354435.1 bacterium | reverse complement strand
GATCTTAAAAATCTGCTTTTCCCTGAGTTGTTTGCTCCAATAAAAAAGTTTATCCGTTGAACATTGTTCATGGCATCAACTGGTCTGTCATCATAACTTTTAATAACGAAACCTTCTTTCTTTTCTTTTTCGAGTTGAATTGTAGTGATTCCGTTAATATCTTTTTTCAAATCATTGCTCATTATTTTTCCTCCTGCGCAAATAGTTTTTCATCAATAAAGAGTATGAAATTTTAGAGAGACAATCAATTTAAAATTAAGAAAACATTATCTATTTCAATGGAAAAGTTTGACTGAAATCTTGAATTTACAATAATGCAAGAGGTTAATTTAAAAAAGAGGCAGTCATTCAAAGGAGATGGAGTCTTGAAAACTTTCGATTGTGTTTTCGTCCATTTTCGCAACATCCAATTTGAGGAAGTGTTTTTTGAAATTTTATACAGCATACAGTGTACAATGTATGCTGTATGCAGCTTTTTCTACGATATATGGGATGTTTTTTATTTTCGTTCATTTTCGCTTAACTATAAAATTATTACAAAGAGGCAGTCATGAAAAGGAGTTTCGGGTCGGATAATCACAGCGGGATTCATGAGAGGATTGCGGTGGCGATTCTTAGGGCAAATACTGGTGATGAGGTGGCTTACGGTGAAGACAGATGGACGCAAAGCGCTATAGGAAAAATGAAAGAAATTTTCGGCAGTGATTCTGAAATATTCTTCGTTTTTAACGGCACCGGCGCTAATACGGTTGCAATAAAAAGTATGACAAAGTCACATAATGCGGTGATTTCAGCTTCAACTGCCCATATTAATGTCGATGAATGCGGTGCTCCTGAGAATTTTTGCGGAACCAAACTTAAAACGATTGAAACTCCGGATGGAAAGCTGACACCTGAAATGATTGATCCTCTTTTCCACGGAAGGCATGATCAGCACCATGCTCAGCCCAAAGTCATTTCAATAACTCAGTCAACCGAGCTCGGGACTGTATACACTCAGGATGAAGTAAAGAAACTTGCCGATTTCGCTCATGGAAAAGGACTTTTTCTTCACATGGACGGAGCAAGACTCGCCAATGCCGCCGCACATCTAAAAAAGGGGCTTGCCGAGATCTCGACAGAATGCGGGGTCGATGTTCTGAGTTTCGGCGGAACCAAAAACGGGATGATGATAGGGGAAACGGTGATTTCAGTAAACGAAGCTGTTTCGGAAGAACTCCTTTTTTTCAGGAAACAGGGAATGCAGCTGGCAAGCAAGATGCGGTTCATCTCGGCACAGTTTGAAGAGATACTGAGAGATGAACTGTGGCGTGAGCTTGCTGAAAACTCCAATAAAATGGCTCAGTTACTTAAGTCGCAAGTCAAAAACATCAAAGGACTTGAAATAGTCTATCCTGTGCAGGCGAATGCAATTTTTGCAAAGATCCCGAGAAAAGCGATAGAAAAACTCAATGAAAAATACTTTTTCTATACATGGGACGAAGACAATTCAGTAGTCAGATGGATGACCCACTGGGCTACAACAGAAGCCGATGTCCTTGAATTTGCTGAAGATATTAGCTGCACACTTCGTCGCATACAGCACAAGTAGTGCTTTCATCATCCTGCATCATTGCACTGAACTCTGCACATGAAAGTCCTTCGTAACAGCTTATACACTCATCTGCTTTTGAAGAGTTGTAGTTCTGACACTCATCACTGCCTTCTTCACTATTTGCTGTCATAAGATCAAGACAGCCGTCTTCTGATCCGCCGACAAATGGTCTGTAAGCAGCAGTTTCTTCACAAGAAAAAATCTTTTCACAGTAAATCTTGGCAACTTCATTCTGAGCATCTTCTTTCGAACTACCACAACCTAAAACAAAAAGAATCGCAAAAGCCAACAAAAACTTTTTCATTAAAATCTCCCACAAAAAAATTAAAAAAAACAGGTGGATAATAAGGAAAAAAAAGGGAGAGTCAAAAAA
>DAOQAY010000015.1:2300-30374 GCA_035354435.1 bacterium | reverse complement strand
TGTGATTTTTTATTCATATATATGTTCCGGCAAAGTTCAGTTCAGGTTGTATTAAATTTTCGACAGGGTGTCAAGGAAAAAATTGTTTAAATGCTGGGAAGGATTTTAAAAATTTAATATTTAAGAACCTGTCTTACTCTTTTAAGAAATACTCTTCGATCTTGTGGTGTTTGAGTCCTGTTTCCTGATTGATTTCAAGAACATAGTTCGGATAGACTTCTGTATATTTTGTAACAGTCTTATCTGCATCAGGCCACTGGATCTCAACTTCTTCGACTTCACAGAGATTCCCTATTCCGATTATCTGTAGTGAATCGTTCTGGAAACCGGTAAGACCGTAACTGCTCTGGACTTCCCTTACAAACTGCTTTCCACCGGCTTTAACTATGATTTTTGCGCCTATTGCACTTCTGTTTGCTTTTGTTCCGATGAGATCAATCATAACTCTGTTTGCATCAGAACCCGTGTCATTTCTAAGAACTGTGACCCACTGTTTTTCAGGTTTTTTAGCACCGTCTCCATCTGTTGTGCTCCAACGCATCATTGAAACACCGACTATCAGGTCATAATCGCCGTCTCTGTCAATATCTATCAAAGCTCCGCCGTGAGCTCTCGGGATCTGTGCACCGGCATTCTTTCCTGTTTCTTTGAATTTTCCATCACTCTGCTGCTGGTAAAGAAGTGATTTAGTTCCGTCATAATCAGAACTTAAAACGAAAATATCAAGCTTGCCGTCATTGTCAAAATCGGCAGTAACTCCGCCAAGATCGCCGTCATTCCAGCTTCCGGCTCTGCTTCTTGTAATTCCGCTGTCAGCTTCTGCAACTCTTCTGAAAGGAACTTGCGGAAATCCGTCATTCATCAGAAGCTGTGACTTGTCGCTTGAAGCCCCAATATGCCAGTGAGCCAGCTCAATCGCAAAAAGATCCATGTCACCGTCACCGTCAAAATCTCCACAGAGAGTCCCTGAACTGTTTCCACCCAGTCTATGAGGCTGATCGGAAAAACCGGGAGTCCAACCGCTCGTTCCTATTGAATCACAAGATATTTTAGGTGTCTGGGCATCTTTGCAATAATCAGTATCTTTATTAGCGGCATCGGCACAATAACATGCAAAATACTGATCGTCATTGTAATCAACCAGAGCATCTGATGCGAAGTTCGAAGGAATTGAAAGATCTTCAAACGATCCGTCACCTTTATTGCGGTAGAACATATTGAATGAACGACCGTAAGTTGTTGTCATAATATCCTGGTTACCGTCACCATCCACATCGCATGCAGCAACACCCCATGTGGCTTTGTGGTTTTTACCGCTTGCAAGACTTTCATCAGTGACTTTCACCGTTTCAAGTCCGCTCCCTTCCGTTATATCTTTGAACTTTCCGCCGCCGAGACCCTGCAGAAGCGTGTCCTGTTCACACGACTCAAGCACTCCGTATTCATTGTAGTGTCTTCCGATGAACATATCGAGAATGCCGTCTCTGTTATAATCAAGGAAAGATACACCGGCAAAAGCTTCATACACCATCAGACTGAAATTATATGCAGGACCCGGTTTGAAAGTTCCGTCACCGTTATTTATATAAATTCTGGAATAGTCCTCCATGTAATCGTCAAGTGCGAAAGTGCTTTTATCTACATAGACAACATTGAAAGCATCCATGTCACCGTCGTTGTCCATGTCGGCAAAAACCACATAACTTGATGCAAGCCCGTTTGTTCCTTCTTTATTTTTAAAAAGTCCGCTTGTAAATGTAACATCTTCAAAAGATTTGCCTTTTACATTTTTCAAAAGTCTATAAAGTCCTGTCGGAGCCGCAGGGTCCTCTCTCAGTTTTGAAGAAAGTGTCGTATAAACATCAGGCCACTTGTCACCGTCAATATCGGCTACAGTTATCTGACTTCCGAGAACATCAAGACCTTTAAATCCTATTTCTTCAGTGATATCAGTAAATTTCAATTCATACGGACCGTCACCCGGAGTTTTACATATCGGTACAATGACTTCCTCGTCACTCACCTCATCAGCATCAGAAACGGTATCTGAATCCACATCTGAATCAGAACTTGTTTTTTTACCGGTATCATCTCCACACGAAACAAATGAAAAAACTGCAAAAAACAGAATAACCATTAAAAATTCTAATCTTTTCACTACAAGCCTCCCTCACAAAAGCTGAATTTATGCTATTCTACTACTTTTTTATTTCAATCAAAGTTTTCAGACATTGATATTTCATAAATTTGAGAACTTATCACTTTTTCTTATAATCAGAGGGGTTTTGAGTAATTCAAAGGAGAAGATCATGGGATTTTTCAGTTCGCTTTTTGGTCCGAGCCAACAGGAAATATGGGCACAGCTTTGCGATGAAATGGGGTTTCAGTTCGTTGACGGTGGGACATGGAAGCCTGATGCAGTTGTAGTTAAATTCAAAAACTGGACGATAATTCTGGACACTTTTTCGGTTTCTACCAAAAACAGTAGAACTTATTTCACGCGGATCAGAGCACCTTTTGTCAATAAAGGTTTGAAATTCAAGATATACCGCAAAGGTTTTTTCAGCTCTATCGGCAAGCTCCTCGGAATGCAGGATCTTGAAATAGGAATTCCTGAATTTGATGAAGCCTTTATAATTAAAGGTAATGATCCACAGAAAATAACTGAACTTATCACCGACCCGAAAATGCTGGAACTTATAGAAATGCAAAGAGAAATATCGCTTGAAGTGAGAAACGACGAAGGATGGTTCGGTGCTAAATTTCCTGAAGGAGTTGATGAACTTTATTTCCAGACCGTCGGCATAATCAAAGATAAAGAGGTTTTGAAATCTCTTCTCGACCTTTTTGCCCAGACCCTAAACCAGATGTGTGTGATAGGAACAGCCACAGAAGGCGATCCCAATGTAAATTTGAGATAATCCCAAAAAAATCAATTAGTTGTTTATTCCTGTTTTTAAGTTATACTGTCTTGTCGCGTACAATCTTTTTCTATTTCAAGATGTGAAATTTTTTGCCCGCAGTCCCATTTTAAAAATAATGACGGAGCAACTATGAATTCTATTAAAAAAGTGGCTTTTGTAGGAAACTATTCCCCGAGACAGTGCGGAATAGCAACATTTACGACAGATCTCTGCGAATCTTTTTCGGCAATTAATCCCGGAGTGCAGTGTTTTGCCATACCGATCACCGATACGGAAGAAGGTTATAAATATCCGGAACGGGTCCGTTTTGAAATAATTGAAAAAGATCTTGAAACATATAAAGCCGCTGCCGATTACCTGAATATCAACGATGTCGATATTGTCTGTCTTCAGCATGAATATGGAATTTTCGGAGGAACTGCGGGCAGTTATATGCTTTCGTTATTGCGAAATCAGAAAATGCCGCTTATTACAACGCTTCACACTATTTTAAAAACACCTAATGTTGAACAGCGCCGGGTTATGAATGAACTGCTTTCAATTTCAGATTATGTTGTTGTCATGTCTGATAAAGCGGTTGAAATTCTTCGCAGTGTTTATGAAACACCTGCAGAAAAGATCCGTCTGATACCGCACGGAATTCATGATGCCCCTTTCATTGATCCCAATTTTTATAAGGATCAGTACGGCGTTGAAGGAAAAACAGTTCTTTTCACTTTCGGACTGCTTGCACCGAACAAGGGTCTGGAATATGCATTAAGAGCTCTGCCGGAAGTAATTAAGGATCATCCTGATGTCGTATATATCATTGCAGGAGTCACACATCCGAATCTTCTCAGACATGAAGGAGAAAAATACAGAATTTCGCTACAGCTTCTTGCTGAGGAACTCGGAATCAAGAAAAATGTCATTTTCTATAATAAATTTGTTTCTATTGATAAGCTGAAAGAGCTGATCGCTCTTACCGATATCTATATAACACCGTATCTTGAAGAAACGCAGATAACCTCGGGAACTCTCGCATATTCTTTCGGCTCAGGGAATGCTGTCATTTCGACACCTTACTGGCATGCCGCAGAAATGCTGGCTGACGGAAAAGGGATACTTGTCCCTTTCAAGGATTCAAAATCAATAACTGAAGGAATATTAAGGCTTCTTGAAAATGAGATCGAAAGGCATTCTATGCGGAAAAATGCCTATCTGACCGGCAGAGAGTGGGTATGGAGCAATACTGCCCTTCAATATTCAGAACTTTTTAAAGAAGCCCGCCAGAAAAGATCTGCTGTTATGGGAAAAAAGATCCCGATACTGCCGATTGATGAAGAAACACCAATACTGCCTGAAATTAAACTCGATCACTTCTTGCGGATGACCGATTCTATCGGAATATTTCAGCATGCTCTGCACAATGTACCTAATTTTTCTGAAGGATATTGTACAGATGATAATGCAAGAGCGCTTATTCTGACTGTCCTGCTTGAGAATTTTGGAATACTCCGGGCATCGAGACTTGATGATTTTATAAGCCGTTTTCTTGGTTTTGTAAGATATTCATGGGACGGTGAAACAGCACGGTTCAGGAATTTTCTCAGCTTTCAGCGAACATGGATAGATACTACTTTTTCCGAAGACTGCCATGCAAGAGCTGTGTGGGCTCTTGGAATCTGTATAAGCAAATCCAGTAATGAAGGATTTTCACAAATGGCGGCGGAGATCTTTGAACAGGCACTTGCTCCGGTTGTTTCATTTTCATCACCCCGGGCATGGGCTTTTGCACTTATCGGTGGCTATAAATACCAGAAACGGTTCCCCGGTGAAAGATCCACAAGAAAAATCATGGAAGTGCTTGCAAATCAGCTGATGAGGCTTTACAAAGAAAATAGTTCTCCAGACTGGAAATGGTTTGAACCAGTTCTAAGCTATGGTAACGCGAAAATTCCACAGGCACTTATTCTGAGCGGAAAATGTCTGTCCAACAAGAAAATGCTGAACACAGGTCTTGATTCCCTTAAATGGCTGACTGCAATGCAAACCTCTTCCCGCGGACATTTTCAGCCTGTCGGTTCAGACAAGGTATTTGAACAAGGATCACAAAAACCGTTATTTGACCAGCAGCCTATCGAAGCTTCTTCCACCGTTTCAGCCTGTTTAAGCGCTTATCTTATCACAAAAGATCCAAAATGGTACAAAGAAGCCGGCAAAGCATTTCAGTGGTTTCTGGGTGCCAACGATCTTGGACTTTCGTTGTATGATCCTTCAAACGGCGGCTGTTTTGACGGTCTTCATGTTGACAGAGTAAACCGCAATCAGGGAGCAGAATCGACTCTTGCCTTTCTTCTCGCACTTTGCGAAATGACAAATATTAAAAACATTATCGAGAGTTTTAAGGAGCCTATTTCAGAATGATTGAAAAACCCGTTTCAAAAAAAAGTGCGTCCGAACTAGTTAAAAGTAGTGGAATTATTCTTGCACCGAATATCCACAGGGTTATTTTGCGTCCACACATTTCAATCAACGAATCACAAGTTGAAAGAGTTATATCGAGAGTTTTATCATTAAATGAAATTGATGTAAGACATAAACTGAAAAATGTGATAGACAAGTTTTCGCATAGACATCATAACCTGCCGTTTCTACTGGAGAATCAATTTAATAAAGTCCGCAGATGCATGCCCACAGATTCTGTTCTTTCACAAGACAGGAAGCAGCTTATCGGTTCTTTTTTCTGGTCGGAATATTCATTTGAATCAGCGGCGCTTTTCAATCCATCAATTATCCCGCATCCCGATCAGTCAAGTTTAGCAAAAGGTTCTCTCCGGTTCATTATTTCACTTCGCGCCACAGGAGAAGGACATATCTCGTCACTTTCTTTCCGTTCAGGTGTGATTGATGAAAATTGCACTGTCACACTTGATGATTCTTCGATATTTGCTTCAGCTGCTGCAATGAAGGCAGACAGTCTCTACAACAAATCAGTTTTCACCAGAAAACTTCGTGAAATGAGCATATTCAATGAATTTTCAAACTCGATCATCGGCACACTCCCTGAAGAATTCACTCTGGAAGAACTCTCAGGAAAAATTAAGCAGTATATTTTCAATCAGAAACCATTATTGCAGACAGATAAACTGAATGTCGAGAAAATTCAATGGCTTGCCCAATGTAACTATGAAGCTGATTTTGACAGCTCGATCCCTCTTTCAGAAAGAGTGCTGTTCCCGCTTTCGCCAAGTGAACAGAACGGTATTGAAGATGCCAGATTCACTCCTTTTACTGATGATGATGGAAGCCGGCGATACTATGCGACCTACACTGCCTACAACGGCAGAGCAATATTCCCTCAGTTAATGGAAACAGAAAATTTTGAACATTTTAAAATGACAACGCTAAATGGCAGTGCGGCTTTGGATAAAGGCATGGCGCTTTTTCCACGCAGAATTGACGGCCGTTTTGCCATGATCTCAAGACAGGACAACGAAAACCTGTTCATCATGTATTCCGACAATATTCACTTCTGGCATGAAGCTGAAATTATTATGAAACCTCGTTATTCATGGGAATTCATCAAAATCGGAACATGCGGCGCACCTATCGAAACTGAACACGGATGGCTTCTTCTGACACATGGAGTTGGAGCTTTCAGGCAATATTCCATAAGTGCTGTGCTTCTGGACAGACAGAACCCTGCCAAAATAATCGGTCGATTGCGTGAACCGCTGATACAATGCACAGAAACAAGCCGTTCAGGCTATGTCCCCAATGTTGTCTATACCTGTGGAGCACTCATTCACCAGAATAATCTTGTGATCCCTTATGCCATGTCCGATCAGCAGTCTGCAATTTCAACAATCTCCATGCCTGTTCTTCTCGAAAAACTTTTGAAAGAAAAAAACTGAATCCTATCCGTCGAACCGTGTTCTGTAACCATACAGATTTTCCGCTTTCAATGTAAAAAATCTTTTTTTTTTGACATAACGGTTAACTCCAATATATTGCCCGCGGCTATTTTGTAACTGAAGGAGGTCTCTGTGAAATCTTTTCTTATTGCTATTCTAATTGTTTTTGTTTTTACCAGCTGTGGTGAAAAATCTTCAAAAAGAACGGATAATGATTTAAATCTGTCTGATGAGGAAACCGATTCTGATTCCATTCAAGACAATGAAACCGGTGACAAATCAGATGCGGAAAAAACTGATGACGGGCAGATTATTGATAGTGAAAATGACCACGACTTGTCCGACGAAGTGTCAGACACGGAGACGGAAGTTTTTACGGAGTCGGATGAGTCTTCCGATATCGAAAATGATGAAAATGAAACTCCTGATGCTGATGATTCAGGATGTATTGATGAGCAGACAAAAACAGAACCCTGCGGACTTAACAATAACGGTCTGATGCCTTTTATCTGTGATGAAGGCTTGTGGGTCGAAAACGGAATATGCGCTGATCCGGATGTATGCATTATAAACGAAACCAAAACAGAATCCGGAACAGTTTATATCTGTCATAGCGGTCAGTGGAAAAAAACAAGACAAACTTTTCAGACCGGAACTGAATCAGATGAATTCGGCACCGCTTCAGTTATTGACAGTTCAGGAAATATTTTCGTTGCCGGTTACACAAACGGGGATCTTGATTCAAATGCCGGACTTGGCGGCTATGATGTGTTTCTCATTAAATTTGATTCTGATGGAAACAAGCTCTGGACAAAACTTTACGGCACAAATTCATATGATTCGGCTGTTTCACTGGCAATCGACACACAGAACAATGTTTATATAGCAGGTGTCACTGCCGGACGGTTTCCGGGATATTATGACGGTGGCGGATTTGCTGATGTCTATGTTATGAAAATCGATAATGACGGAACTGTTCAATGGACTTATCAATACGAAAACAAAATCCCTGAAGAAGCCGCTTCAGTGGCAATCGACTCATCTGGAAACATATATCTGTCAGGAAACACTTCCGGAGCTATCGGCAGTAACAGCAATATCGGCGGATATGACACATTCCTGATCAAATTGAACAGCAGCGGAACAAGTGTATGGATAAAACAATTCGGATCGTCAGCGGATGATTACGGAAAAACTGTCGCTGTTGACAGCACTGATAATATATATGTCACAGGAATGACAAATGGTGTTTTTGCTGGCGACAGCTCTTTGGGGATGAGCGATATTTTCATCATAAAGTTTGATATAAACGGAAATACTTTGTGGCGGAAACAGTTCGGAACAGCTGGAAATGATGAAACTTTCTCATCAGTGATTGACCAGAGCAACAACCTTTTCCTTACTGGCAGTACCAATGACATTTTTACAGGTGAAACCGGCATTGGCGCTTCGGACATATTTTTGACGAAATTTTCTTCAGGCGGAACCCAGTTATGGACAGATCAGTTCGGAACAGTAGCAGATGAAAACGGTATAACACTGGCTGTTGACAACAGCAGTAATATTTATCTTTCAGGACACACTCAGGGTAGTTTTGCCGGATATATCAATCAGGGTGAAAATGATATTCTGATCGCAAAATACGATAATGACGGAATAAATCAGTGGGTTAAGCAATTTGGAAGCGAATTCGTTGATATCTGCTATTCTATTGCTGTTGATAATTCAGAAAACATATATCTTTCAGGCTCCACAGCAGGCTCTATTGACGGCATCACAAACGCAGGAAGTTTTGATCTCTTTTTTTCAATAATTTTTGCTGATTAAGTAAAGAACAGACCGGTTGATCACCCGTCGAACCGTGTTCTGTAGCCGCATTTCCGGCACAGTTCTTCCACTGCTTTGCGTGATGAGAAACCGTCATAGATCGCTTTTGAGCGAGGTCGTTCGATGATATCTGAAAAATTCTGTGTGTTGATATTACCAAGTGCGATAGTTCCTTCCGAATCGAGACAGCATGGCACGACCGTTCCATCGACAAGAATTCCTATTTGATCGCGAAGTCCGTAACAGAATCCGTTATTATCGATATGCTCTTTATCAAGTCCCGGCCAGTCGAACTGTTTTGCGAAATTCAGATAAACTCCCTGAGAAACTTCAACACCTCTTGAACTCAGCTCTGTCTGCAACGGCAATGTATTGAATTCTTTCTCAATCCTACACAAAATGTGCCTGTTCTCATTATTTTCATCAGAATCTTTGAGGTTCCAGAGCCTGAGTCCGCAAAGAATATTCTTTTTCTGAGCTTTTTTAATGAACTCAAAAATCGTGTCCAGATAACTGTCGAGAGCCTGTTGATCTCCTTCGAAACTGTGCAGTGAAAAGCTCATGAGCCTCAGCGCCGGCTTTGAGATAAGCATATCACCAGTTTTATCAATAAGCGTCCCATTTGTTGTCAGATTGATTTTAAAACCGTTATTTTGACAGATGTCAAAGAACCGTCCGATCTGCAGATGAAGCAGCGGCTCTCCCATTATGTGGAAATACAGATGTTCGGCATGTCCCTGAATTTGATGAAGAATCCGCACAAACTGCTCTTCGCTCATAAATTCTTTTTTGCGGCTGGTCTTTGGACAGAAACTGCAATCCATGTTACAGACATTCGTAATTTCGATATATATCCTTTTGAATTTTCTCATCTTTTTTTTGCAGTATATTTCATCAACAAGATCTCAAAAACGAAATAAATTCCAAATATTATATAGAAAAGTGCCGTGCTGATAAAAGCCCATGCCCTTTCTGACATGAAAAACGCCGAATAGATCACAAGCAGTGTGTGAAAAGAAAATATCCAGAACAGATTTCTGAAAGTGCGCCTCATTTTCTCAACACCTTTTTCATTGAGCTCCATCCCTTTCATGTACCGTTTTGTCATCTGTAAAAGGATGTTTTTATCTGAAAATACAGATATCCCGAGTATCACACAGAATATCGCCTCGATTAGTGCCGGTTTCAGCTTGAAAAACACAGCATTTTCAAGAAGTATTGAAACTCCACCGAGCACGACAAGAAGCAAAGTATCGGCAAGAATGAACCTGTCACTCCGCTTTTCTTTGATAAGCACATAAATATACTCAATAATTCCTGAAACCAGAGCAACGATTATTCCGACCTTCGTTCCCCATATCTCATCAGCGAGAATAAACACCAGCAGAGGAATCATCGGCGGAAGCATCGTTTTGAGAATAGCATAACGGTTCATGATTTTCTCCATCTTATCACACGGAACTTTAGATCAAAACTGTTATATTCTCAAGATTCTTTTCATGATATAATCAGCTTCAATATCCATCTTTGAAAAGGCGAACCATTTCTTTCCAAGGTCTTTGAGTGATGCACCGATGTGATAGACTTGTGAATCATCGATTATCAGGAAACGGTCATGGGAAAGGTCGAACTCCAGGATTTCAGCAACTGGGAACTGTTCATTGAACTTTTTCATGTCGAGTTGAAGCTGTTTTGTCACATTCTTTGTGAGTATTTTGAGTGTTACACCGTTTTTCCGTTTTGCAAAAAGGGTAAGAACCGTGTCATCCACAAAGTTATCAATGAGAGTAATGGACTTTTCCGCTGATCTGACGAGATCAGATACAAAGTTGTGTGCATCAAAAACCTGACCGTTGAAAAAGATGCCTTCTTTCGGCGGAAGTTCCGTTTTTACCTTAAAATCTATTTCACCGACTTGTCTTTTCAAAACAGAAACATCGCTTTCTATTTTTTCCAGACGGTTTTCAAAAGCATGACCTTTTAAAAGATACTCCTTGAGCACCTTATTTGCCCATATCCTGAACTGGATTCCCCTTTTTGATTTTACTCTGTAACCGACCGAGATTATTACATCAAGATTGTAATGTTCAACCTGATAGGTTTTGCCGTCAGAAGCAGTTGTCGCAAAATTTGCGACAGCTGGAAGTCCGTGCAATTCTTCATTTATTGCATTGTTTATGTGTTTCCCTATAGTTTTTATATCTCTTTCAAACAGTAGTGCCAGCTGGTGCCTGTTAAGCCACACTGTGTCATTTTCAACCCTGACCTCTATTTGAAAATCAGCTGTTTCCGCCGATCTATATAAAACAATTTCTCCGGTATTCACAACCTTGCCTCACAATTTTCAGGCTTAATATATCGAATTGCAATTAGATTTTCAAGAAAAGAAATGAAAGGCTGGCGGCAGTTGCAAAAACTGAGCCAACATATTATACAAGTTTGACAGCTGTTACTCGCCGACAGGATTTATGGTTGTAAGATCAAGTCCTGCGGTATAGGCATAAGAAACATATTGCGAGAATCCGTAAACATAGACTGCTACGGGTTTTGATGCTTCCAGAGTATATGGTCCTGTCTCAAGATCAACCCATTGCCTAAGCCTGTCAGTTCCTTCGATAGCCACAAAACTATTTGATGAATACGAGGTTTCATTAACTGTAATATCTGTATCTGCTGATGCAACTATTGTAATTCTGTTGTAATCATAATTAGGCGGAACAAGGAAAACATACTCCCGTCTCAGCTGTTCATCTGGAGCGATGAGCATCATCGAAGGATCGCCTGTCCCGGCACCGGCATCCTGACTTGCAAGGAACTGCCCTATCATTACAGGTTCGCTTGAATTTATTACAAAATCCTTGTCCGTTGACATGTCATGGAATTCACCAGCAGAAAGATTCACGCTTCCCGAAACTCCACCGATCCACGCAACGGATGCACCTTTTTCTGAAGCCAGAATTCTGTAATGATCAAGTTCAGTTCCTCTTGGTTTTGTTCTGACTGCAGTAAATTTCTTTCCCCAGCTCTGGAGCGGAAAGATCTGATGCTCAAGATGGTCGCAGGCCGTTTTATCAGCAGGAATCCTCGCACAGACATGACCTCCGAACACAGCAACTTTCTTATCTGATTTTATGAATGAACCCGTGAGATCTGCCCCGTAAATAGTTTCAGTGGTACCGGTCAGACTGCTGTTAAGCGTCAATATCTGATATTTTGTAAGTGAATATTCAACTTCATCACCGCCCGCCTGAGCTTCAATTCCGGTTCCGGCAATTGTAGCAGCAGAATAATTCACAGTGACCGTCGTCGTTCCGTCTTCAACAGCAACTATAGAAACAAAGCCTGACATTGTCGACCATGAAGGCCATGACATCGCATAATATTCAGTGCCTAGCGCACCTTTTTGAAAAAGAAGTGTCGCATCATTTGAATACATCATGACATTTCCAAACGGATTCATCTGAGTTACCGCTACTGGACGGGTTGAAACAAGCTTGAAAGCAAGATCGCTTATGCCGGGTCCCTGAATTCTCCGGTCTGTGCCAAGTTCAAAAGAATAAAGCTCTCCAGCTTCGATATCATGTTCTGCAAGAAGTTCATCTCCAACTGAAAAAACCTTTACATTTATTTCTGTAGCATTGGGATTAGCCACGACCAGAGCATATGTTGCACTATTTATCTCCGTGGTCTGCTGTAAAAATGCTCCCCAGTATTCACACCCGAGATACCCCTGATTTTTAGCAGCGATACCGCATTCATCGAGACATTCACCTTTATAGCAGGATACCCCGACACCTGTGCAGGTCTCAATTTCAGATATGACCGTTCCGGCATTATTGCACTGAATGACAACATTTTCTCTACAGCTTTTCACTTCTGCTTCACAAATTACCGGCATATCTTCATCAATTGATATATCCAAATCTCCTTCAATATCAGGATCTTCGCTGTCAGTGGATTCATCAGGATTTTCAGAATCGTTCGTTTCATCAGGTTTTACTGAATTGTCATCAGCAGCAGATTCATCATTCAGCAGTCCATCAGAGTCGTTTTCAGAATCTGTCTGGTTTTCATCATTTGCCGCATTGTCTTTATCTGTTTTATGCGATGTTGCAGATCCGTTACACGAAACAGACAAAAGTAGAAATGCCGCCGCAACAGTAACAATCATAAAAAATCTCATCCTGCACCTCAATAATAAAGATAATTCAGATACCCGTACAAATTTAGTCAAAAACGGAATATTAACAAGATTCTCACACTATTTGCTTTTAATATTTTTCCTGTTATTACTTGTCAGGATTTAGGAGAAGATTATGAATCTCAACGGTATAAAAACAACTTTCAGGGCACTCAGCTATCCTAATTACAGGACATATTTTTCAGGGCAGATCATATCTCAGGTCGGATCATGGATGCAGCAGATTGCTCTTGGCTGGCTTATCTACAGGCTGACAGATTCGGCCTTTCTGCTTGGAATAGCCGGATTTGCCGGACAGATTCCGTCATTTGTGCTTGCCCCTTTTGCCGGAATTGTGGCGGACCGCTACGACAGGTATAAGGTTCTTATAATCACTCAGTCGCTTTTTATGATTCAGGCTCTTATTCTCGCAACACTGGTACTTACCGGTACGGCAGGAGTGACAACTATAATTATAATGAGCCTGATTCAAGGCTCGATCATGGCATTTGATGCCCCTGCAAGACATTCTTTTGTTGTCCAGATCGTTGACAGGAAAGAGGATCTAAGCAATGCCATAGCGCTTAATTCGACATCTTTCCACGCATCCCGTCTCATCGGGCCGCCTCTCGCCGGACTGATAATAGCCATTGCAAACGAGGGTATCTGCTTTCTCATTAACGGGCTGAGCTATATAATTGTTATCGCCGCTCTTATCAAAATCAAAGTCAAACCTGTGGAACATAAAGCCGGACACAAAAACGCACTCAGTGACATAAAAGACGGATTTTCCTATGCTTTTCATTCAGCTCCGATAAAGATGATCCTTCTTACAGTTGCCTTTGCAAGTATCATAGGAATGCCGTACACAGTCCTTATGCCGGTAATGGCAAAGGACATTCTGCACGGAACTTCACAGACTTTCGGACTTCTGATGGGCGGAGCAGGATGCGGCGCTCTGACAGGAGCTCTCTATCTTGCATCAAGAAACAGCTCAAAAGGGCTTCTTAAAAATATGCCGCTTGCTCTTGCGATATTCGGTCTCGGTATGATAGGATTTTCAATGTCGAGAAGTATTGAACTTTCGCTCGGACTTCTTGTGACCGTTGGTTTCGGCATGATGACAATAATGGCCTCATCGAACACTGTAATTCAGAGTGTGGTTGACGAGAACATGAGAGGCCGTGTCATGAGTTTGTACACTTTCTCGTTTATGGGACTTGCCCCTTTCGGTAATCTTCTGAGCGGCGCTATCGCTCATAAGATAGGAACTCCGGCGACGATATTTTTAAGCGGATTATTGTGTTTTGCAGTTGCATTGTTCATGATATTCAGAAAAGACCGTATACGCTCAGCCTTCAAGGATGTTGAATAGTCTGATCATTATCCTTAGGCTTTCTATGCGAATATTTCCACTATCTTCGGAATGAATATCAGAATTCCTATTATTACAGAAATTATGGCAAGGACAAGCACTGCTCCCGCCATGATGTCTTTGATGACGCCGTAACTTCTGTTGAATTCCGGGGAGAGGATATCGACCATTTTTTCAATTGCGGTATTCACCATTTCAAGAGCGATGATCATTCCGGATATCAGAAATATTGCAATCAGTTCAATTGTCTGCACTCTCAGGATCAGCCCTGCGGCAACAGCGGCGACACCGGAACACATCTGAACTTTAATGTTCCTCTGTCCCTGGAAAGCATATTTGATACCGCGGAATGCATACAAAAAACTTAAACAGAACTTTTTCATCGGAATATCTCCTTAAATCCTGACTATTAAAAATTCAAAACAGCCTGCAGTCCGCCATATTCAGAAGATACTACAGGAAAAACACTCAGGTTTTTCTTATTCACCTTATGAAGCAGAGGTATAAGCAGACCTGTTACCGAGCCGAGAACCGCTCCGGCTATCACATCGGTCGGGTAATGTTTTCCGGCAGCAACCCGCAGCACCGCAACAGTTGATGCCACAGAAAGAGAAGCTGTCCAGACGACAGGAACCCATTTTGAACCGGGGTTGGCAAAAGTAAAAACTGTGGAAAGAAAAACCGCCGAATTGAAAACATTTGCAGTATGCCCGCTCAGAAAAGAAAGGTTATAATCTCCGGAAGTTCTCTTTTTATATGACAATGATTCGTTGTAGGCATAAGGTCTTTTTCTTTGAACTGTCACTTTGAAAGTTTCTGTTATTCCGTTCAGCAATATCAATGATTCTGCGTACATGACAAGATAAGTTGCAGCATTTTTGAAATCTCTGTTGAGCCTTTTATCGGCAAAAAATAATACCGGTGCAGCCATAACAGTTCCAAGAATGACATCAGATGCAAGGGCGGACTTTTCGCTGTAAAGTTCAGTTGCACAGCGGTCAAAACTGTTTATGTCATATTTATCAAGAGCCCGGACTTCAAGATCGCTCATTTCGGCAGACTGTTCAAAAAAGTACGAAGTCATAAAACCTAATCCGGAGGAAAGCAGAAAGGCCTCTTTTGTTCCTGAAAGCTCAAAAGGAAATTCACTACCGCTTTTTTCAAGAGACATTGCCTGCAATGTAAAAAGAAGACTGAAAATAAAGATCAGAACTTTTTTCAATATCAACCCCTTTGATCTGCTTTCACAGACTTTCAATCGTTTCTTTCAGCGACTTCGCTTCATTTCTAAGTATTGAATAAAGCACCAGATTTTTGTACTGACCACGGTGGTATATCGCTTTGCGCAGGACCCCTTCTTTTGTCAGTCCGCACTTTCTGAAAACCCCTTCGCTTCCCTTGTTCCCTTCTGTGAGAGCCGCCTGAAGCCTTTCGATCTTCTTTATTTCGAACATGTAAGCGATGAATATTTTCACAGCTTCGGTCATATAGCCTTTTGCACGGTTCTCAGGATTGAAAATGACAGCTCCGAGTTCGTATCCGTCAGCATAAGGAGCATACTTGAAAAACCCGATATTGCCGAGCATTTCGTCATTTTTATCGGTTATCACAAGCCAGCCCATGTCTTCACCCCAGAATCCATTCTCGCTGAATCCTTTCTTTGCCGCAACGAGAGTGTGCAGACCCATCGGATAATAATCTCCGCGGTTCATCAGATCGCTCATCAGCTCGTTTATCTTTTCCAGATCACTTTCCTTTGTCAGCCTTAAATTCACATTTTTACCTTTCAACATGACACACTCCAATAAAATTCGATTAACACTCTGAATAATATTATTTTTAAAATAAATCGCTAATTTTCATATTCTTTTTTGAATTTTCTCACAAAGAAATCTTCGTTTCCAAAAAGACATCTGGAAACATCTGGAAACATCTGAAACTATACAAAAATGTATGGAACTATTTGAATATACACAGGAATGTACAGTAATTTATGGCTGTTTACGGGAATATCTGGAAAAATCCGGAAACGACCTTCACTTTGAATCTTGATTTTCTAGTAAGTAAGTTGTGCTAGGACCTTGCCCGTTACGCATAACCAATCCTTGTCTTATCAAATAATCAAGGTCATTCCGTATTGTACGGTCTGTAATATCAATACCGAGTAAAATAACGATTTCGGTTGCTTTCATATTTTTCCTTGATTTTAATACTTCAATTATCTTTTTTTGTCTCTCACTGAGATCTTGAGTCCCTGCTTTGTTTAGAGATGAAAAGAAAACAAGAGATGTTTCTAAAGAAGAACTTACCCATTTAGGGTCTTTCAACTGTGCATTACGACAGTTTTCAACAATAAACTGCGTACCACGACCGACTTTCTCAATTAACCTATGTAAGAAACACATATGAGCAATATCCGGGTTACGCGGAAAAGACAGGTGATTTTTTTTCAAGTCAGTTACTTTCAACCCTTCCGGCAGACTACCAGGATTCGCAATCTTAATTGAATCAGGTAAAACAGAAATTAATATTGATCCATTCGATTCGTAGTCTCTATGCACCAATGCATTCATAACTCCTTCACGCAGAGCCGGTAAAGAATAGCTTTGTCTATCTGAGCGTTGCCAATTTTGTGCTGAAAAGGTACTATTAGTTCCGCCGACATAAATAGCTAATGAATCCTGAATTTCCTGAGTAATCCGAAGGAGTCCGCCATCGAATTCTTTATCCATAGAGTATTGTCTCCCTATTTTTCCATTAGGCATAACCATTAAGCGAACTTTTGCCTGTGGAAAAAAACGAGTTGGGTTTTTTCCATATAAAATAAGAGCTGCTTTAGTCAAACTTCCAGATACCAATAAGCCAAATGAATGCAAAAATGATTCAATATCTTTCGGTTTACCTTTCCATCGTTCTGAATTCACTGCCAATTGTGCAGTTTCAACAATTATATCCTTCTCCAAATCTTCAAGCCCTGTACCAATTGCAACTTGTCGCTCCCAACGCACTTCTGCTTCAGCCCGCTTGTGAATTAAAGTACTGATATCATCTCGTGTTGCCGGAACATCTTTTATTCCCGCTCGAATATAAATTGCACCATCAACCACATAAGGCTTATCCATACCTTCTGGAACATCGACTATGATAAAATCTTTTCCTGCATCTTCCGCCTGCTCAACACTCCAAAATGTTGATGGCGAAATCATTTTTTGCAACTCAGTTTCAAGTTGGTGATAAAAAGATGAAACATCTGAAATACCAGTCGGTTTGCCTTTGTCTGAAAATCCAATCAATATTCGTCCACCTTTTCGATTAAGAAAAGCACAAACAGTACGAGCCACCTCATTAATGGATAAATTAGAATTCTTGAATTCCACCTGCTCTGTCATACCATTTTTAATAATTTTTGATAATTCTTCTGCATTCATGTTCTATTCATCTCCTCACATGTTTTTCTAATTTGGTCTAAATCCTTTAGCTGACTATCAATATAGCAATTTATTTCTTTAATAGTCTGAAATTCCTGAACCCAATTTCCAGTTCTATTTGCCGGATTAACATCATTTTGTATAGCATCGTTATATAAATCTATCACTCTTAAATCATCTATTATAGGATTCGGCTTTAATTTGAATTTTCTACGAGCTCCTTTCTTATCATACATATACGATTTCAATAATTGTCGAGCCGTAATAACATCGTGATGAACCAGCATCCATCGAGGCTTTTTCAATCTAATTGCTTCCCGAAATTCCTGATGTGTTATAGAATAATTGTCGATAACTCCACTCCCGTAATATGGACGAATGACACCTAAGAATATATCGCAATTTTGAACAGCAGCAACACAATTCTTGAGGTTCGATCTATTGGGATGGACAGGAATCGTACCAAGATGAGAGTTCCAAACATCGTAGCCGAATACTTTAAGGATGCCACATAGTTGAACCAATTGATCCTCAAAATTATAAACCGTAGACGCAACCATTAATTTAAGCTTTGAATTATCAGGCATGTTTTTTTCCTATTCATTTTTTGCTGTCTCTATCAAAAAACTTTCTAATAGAAGCTTTTTGATCAGAAACTTGAACCACCATAACAAACCAAAATAGTTGAATTCTACGGAACTTTATACTTTTCATCATCTCATTTCAAGTAAAAAAAGTATATCCTAAAACAGCACTACTCCGAATTTTTTGCAGATGATCCCGGTGATGGCGAAGAGCACCACTGTGAGGGCGATGCTGATGGCAATGGTGAGCCAGAAGCCGAAGCGCTGGTGCAGAAACGGGAACATGATGAACATAGGCAGTGTCGGTAGGACATACCAGAATGTGTAATATGCATGATTTTCAAGCTTTGCCGCAGGCTGGTTCTCAAAATAGAGCCAGAAAAGGACAAGCAGTGTCACAAGCGGAAGCGAACTGATGAAAGATCCTAGTCTGTCAGACCTTTTGGCAACTTCCGAAACCACGACAACAACCGCCGCAGTCACAAGGTATTTAACAATCGTGTAGATCATTTTGAACCTCTGGTTTTCAAATTATTTTCGACACATATTACATCTACTGGAAAAACATATCAAAATATATTACATTGTTCCGGTAATTTTCATTTTGAGGTGGAAAATGTTTACAAATTGGATAGAGAATTTCGGCGCGGCGATAACAGTGATGGACCTTGAGGGCAACATCCTTGACATGAACGAAGCATCAGCCAAAGTTAATGAAAAGCAAGGCGGAAAAAGCCTTATCGGGTCTAATCTTATGGGATGCCATCAGCAAAGATCACGGGATATCATGAAGGATCTGATGGAAAACGACACCAAAAATGTCTATACAATTGAGAAAAACGGCAGGAAAAAACTGATCTATCAGGCTCCGTGGTACAAAGACGGCAAAGTCGCAGGACTCGTCGAGATATCAATGTTCATTCCTGAAGAAATGCCTCATTATAAGAGGTAAAACCCATCCCCGTCCCTTCCCTTTAAAAAAGGAAGGGTGAAAAACCACAATTTACATCTCCCCTTGCCCTTTTCAAAGGGAAAGGGGCTGGGGGTTAGGGTTTTTCTTCTCCAACTATCAGATCAGGCAGTTCATTGGTTGAATCTCCATCTGCCGGGAAATTCGAGATCAGTTGTTCTCCGATCCGGTTTATAGCTGTGACGATCCCTTCACCATTCTTTTTCTGCTTCAATCCTTTTGTAAGATCTGCCACAATGCTGTCCCATGTGCCTTCCGGAAGTTTACTGTTGATACCTCTATCGGCTAAAATCCACACTCGTCTTTCAAAAATCGATATATAGAGCAGAACTCCGGATGCGTTCTTTGTGTTATGAAGTCCGTGTGAAAGAAAAGCGTAAGCCGCCGTTTCACGAACTTCTTCTTCCATTACATCTTTAGGCACAAAAAGCCTTTTGAGGCACGGCATATCGTTCAAAATGAGAAAAAACAGAACAAAAAGAGGAATAAAAAAGATGAAGAAAAACAGAAGCGTGTCGATCTGATCATAATACCACCAGTTGATTAAATAGGCATTAATTACAGCTAACGGCATAGCCAGTGCCAAAGAGCCGATAATGCTGTATTCGCCATAGCTTCCGCTCGTTGAAACGATCATCGGCACAAGTTCGCCAGTTGTATTCTTTTCAAGTTGTGACACTGCATTAAGCACACTGTTTTTTTCAGATTCCGAAAGGAATTTTTTTGTCAGATCTTTCATTACCAGCCTCCTGAAGAGCCGCCACCGCCGAAACCGCCGCCGCCTCCACTGAATCCGCCACCGCCACCGCCGAAACCGCCGAATCCACCGCCGCCTCTGTATCCGCCACCGTAAAACCGGTGTCTGCCGCCACCGACCACAGCGCGTAAAAAGAATATAATTATGAAAAATATAATCATGATAATCGACATGTGTTTTTCAGATACCGGCGATTTGTTTTCAGAAGCTTTAAACTCACCTTTTGCGGCAGCTATCATTGCATCGACTCCTGCTTCGACACCATCTTCGAAGTCATTTCGTTTGAAATAAGGCACAATGACCTGACGGATTATCCGACCGGCTGTGGCATCTGTCAGCTTGCCTTCCAGTCCGTAACCGACTTCGATGCGAAGCTTGCGATCATCTTTGGCAATAATAAGAAGTGCTCCATTATCAGTCTCCTTCTGGCCGAGTTTCCACTGCTCGACGACACGCATTGAAAAATCCTCAATGCTGTCACCATCAAGAGTCGGCACTGTCAGAACTGCAATCTGTGTTGAATCACTCGTTTCAAGTGCAGCAAGTTTCTGTTCGATACGAACCGCCGCATCAGAAGAAAGCAACCCTGCATTGTCGGTCACCCGCCCTTTAAGAGCCGGCACATCCAGCGCAAAAAGAGTTACAACTAAAAACGGTATTAAAAAAAGTATTTTTTTCACTATTAAAACTCCACTTTCGGAACTTCTTTAGCTTTTTCTTCAGCCTTGAAATATTCCTTCCGTTCAAGATGAAGGAACCAGCCATTTATCATGCTGTTCGGAAAACTGCGGATTGAAGCGTTAAATGTGCTTACCGCATCGTTATAACGCTGTCTGGCGACATTTATACGGTTTTCGGTACCTTCAAGCTGACTTTGCAGATCACGGAAATTCTCGTTAGCCTTCAGATCCGGATACTGCTCAGCCACCACAAGAAGTTTCGAAAGTCCTGACGATATCTCGCCCTGTGACCGCTGGAATTTCGCCATCGCCTCAGCATTGCCGAGATCTTTAGCGTCGATCTTCACAGAACCGACAGATGCTCTCATTTCAACTATCTTTTCCAGAGTTTCCGATTCATGCTTTGCATAACCCTTCACAGTGCTTACCAGATTCGGAATAAGATCGGCACGGCGCTGCATGGAACTTTCAAGATCACCCCACGCTTTAAAAACCTCTTCTTCCTGAGCCTGCATGGCGTTGTAACCGCAGGAACTCAACAAAAATGCAGCAACAATTGCAACTAACAGATTAATTTTATTCATCATTTCCTCCTTTCAGGAAACCCATCCCCGGCCCTTCCCTTTAAAAAAAGGAAGGGAGTAAAGAGAGCTCCTTTTCTAATTTTTTTACAACATTATCCAAGTCATGATTGATTTCTTCATTAGTAAATCGAATCATTTTATAGCCCAGACTTTTGATTATATATTCACGCAATTCATCGTAATCTTTCTGTTTTTCATGAATTCCGCCATCGATTTCAACCACAAGTCTTTTTTTTGCACAATAAAAATCAGCAATGAAAAATCGTTCTCTATTATCATATAAGAATGTAACAGGATGCTGCCGCATAAATCTAAGATCCATTATCTTTCTCTGTTTAACGGCATCCCAGAATATTTTCTCTGATCCGGTCTGATTATTTCTGAGATTTCTTGCCGCTATCTTAACTAAATCGTCCATCCAATCTCTCTTCCCTTGCCCTTTTTAAAGGGAAAGGGTCAGGGTTAGGGTTCGCATCTTCCCTTGCCCTTTTCAAAGGGTTAGGGTTAATGCAGATATCTCTTGCTTTCTTTTCCGGTCACTCCGGCTGAAAGCTCAATAAACGGTTTCAGGGTACTTGCGTTTATCTTTTTGAAAAGCACCTCCTCGATCTGGAAAAATCCGACCGAAGCGCTCATTTCTACATTTATCAGCAAGGGTTTGTTTTCGCCTTTCAGTATATTAACTTTTTCGATAGATGCCGAAGAATACTGATGAATATCGCCAACTTTAGGCTCTTCGTTTATCATTATAGGAATACGGCTCCGCCCCTTTTCCATGTCACAACCGTCAGCGACAAGAACAACTCCCGCTTCGTATGAATGAATCTTCACAGTTCCCATGTGACCGAAAATGCACTCAAGTGCCAGAGCTCTGACAACTATCTGCTTTTCAAAATCATCGGGATATATCTTTGCAAGAATTCTCGTCAATATCGGATTTGCCAGCATCGCACCGTTCCTTTCGTGGTTCTCTCTGCCTATCGACATACCGATATCATGAACCAGAGCCGCAAACAAAACAGCGGTAAAACTGTCTTCGAATGTCCCAGCACCGTCTTTCTCCAGACTGAACTTAAAACCCTGCTCGTGCATTATCTTCATTATTTTCATAGAGTTATATGCGACTTTCTTCATATGTACCGGCCCGTGATCGTTATAATTCAGCCTCGTGATAGAGACCGTATTCGCATAATTCTGAAAATGAACTATCTCCGGATCATCAAAAATCATTTTTACAAGTTCCAGCGAGCGACCGTGAAGTTTATCAAAAATCCTCTTTTCAATCCCCGTCTCTTTAGGTGATTTTGTCATTTTTCCCTCCTCAAAAATACCGTGAAAGAGTACACCCGAAACTATTTTGTGTCAATGACTGAACTTTTCAAACAACTTATTGACTCAAAATTATGTTTTATGTATCATCCCGTGATATATTTTTGGAGTATCGCAATGAAAAAGTCCCTCTATCTCTCAATTTTTCTGCTGTCACTTGCCGGACTTGCACTTGAAAACAGTCTGACTCGTATTTTCAGTATAACCATGTGGTATCATTATGCTTTCATGGCAATTTCGGTTGCAATGCTCGGAATGAGCACAGGAGCAGTAAAAGTCTTCGTATCCGGTTTTTCTGAACTCGGTAAAGATGAAATTGACTCTCTCATAATAAAATACAGCCGTTATTTCTCGCTTTTTACGATACTTTCACTGCTCACACTTCTTTCAATACCGTTTGTCCCGAGATCTTCGGGCATCGGAATCTTTTCGATGTCGCTGATCTATGTCACTGCCTCTGTTCCTTTTTATTTTACCGGAGTTGCAATCGCTTTGATACTTTCAACAAAATACATGGATTATGCAAACAGACTCTATGCATCAGACCTTGCCGGAGCAGCAGCAGGCTCTGTGCTTTTCTATATTTTTCTTTCAAACACCGATGCTGTAACTTTTATCATTTTTCTTTCATGTACCGGTTTTTTTGCGGCTTATTTCCTTTCTTCAAAAAGATCTGACCTCCTTTTTGCACTTCTGATAATTACGCTCGCACTTGCTAACCATACCGGCAAGGTGTTCAAAATAGAATGGGCAAAAGTTGAAAACGGAGAATTAAGTTCAAAAATTGAAAACAACATTGAGTGGGAAAGCTGGACTCCTTTTTCAAGAATCACAGTTCTTCCTGCCGATAATGCGGGTTTCGGCTGGGGCATTTCAAAAAAAATGATGAGTGCTTATCCAACTTATAGAATTGATCAGAAAGTACTTCAGATCGACTCCGCCGCTGCAACAGTCATAACAAAAAATCAGATGCCGGTTGAAGGACTTCTCCATCTAAGATACGATATTACAAATTTTGCACACATTCTTTTTCCGGATTCAAAAGTCGGAGTTATCGGTGTCGGAGGCGGTCGCGACATTCTTTCCGCTCTTCAGTTCGGGCAACGGGAAGTATGGGGTATAGAGATAAATCCTAAAATAATCAAGGCAGTTACAGAAGTTTACGCCGGTTATACATACGATCTCAAAAAACTGCCGAATGTTCACCTCGTAAATGACGAAGCGAGAAATTTCTTTGAACGGTCCGACATGAAATTCGATATTATTCAGGCAAGCCTCATCGATTCATGGGCAGCAACAACCTCCGGAGCTTTTGTACTGACAGAAAACACACTTTACACGGTTGAAGCCTGGAAATCTTTCTTTTCAAAACTTTCTGATAACGGCGCACTTACAATGAGCCGCTGGTATTATCCAAAAAGACCGGGGGAACTGCTTCGACTCACAAATCTTGCATATCAGGCTCTTATTGAATCAGGTGTCAAAGATCCTTCAAAGCATATTCTTCTTACATCAGTCAATTATTTCATTTACAATTCGTACCAGAATTACGAATTTGGAACAGGAACAATAATTGTTTCCAAGAAACCGTTCAAGGAAAATATTATCGACAGGTTTATAACATTCTCAGATCTTTATGGATTTGAGACACTTCTTGCCACAGGAAGAGAAAAAGACTCCGACTTCAAAAAGCTTATAACATCATCAACAAGGGATCAGTTCATTGCTGAATATCCGCTTGATATAAGTGCACCGACCGATGACAACCCTTTCTTTTTCAACATGCTCAGACCGTCTTCTGTTTTCAAACATGATAATATTGAAATGGAAGGCCCTCTATCAACCAACTTAATGGCTGTTAAAAATCTTCTCTCGCTTCTTGCAATTGTAATAATTCTGTCGATCTTTCTCATAATCGTTCCGATTGTTCTGAAAATGCAGAACCGTTCATTGAAAACATTCTTCAACAGTTACACAGTTTACTTTGCTTCTATCGGAACCGGGTTCATGCTTATTGAAATTGCACTTATTCAGAAATTTGCCGTTTTTTTAGGGCATCCGACATACAGCATCCTTGTTGTACTTTTCACAGTTTTACTTTTCAGCGGAGTTGGAAGTTTTTTCAGCCGGAAGGTAAAGGAAAAGCTAGGAATAACCGGTCTGTTCATCATACTTATTTTAACCATTGCAATTGCCGGTGCGACAAATATGTATCTACTGCCGCATCTTTCATCATGGACAATAACTGCCCGGATAATCTATAGTTTTGCAGTAATGGCATTTATCGGTTTTGTTCTGGGTATGCCGTTCCCGACCGGACTTTCAATGCTTACGACAAAAATGAAGGAAAAAGCTCCATGGCTCTGGGGTGTGAACGGTGCGACAAGCGTTGTCAGTTCAGTTCTGGCAGTAACCATCTCTATCTTTTACGGAATCTCGACAACTTTCTGGACAGGATTTTCGTTTTACCTGCTGGCATTTGCTTCCGGCATAATTATTGACAGGTTGAGCAGAAACTAATGAAGTTTCTAAGGATCACTACAGCAATTTTTCTATTTCTGATCTTCTTTGTATGGAGTTTCCGGGGAGATTACAGCAATTTTGTAAACCCGTATTTTCCCTGGTTATTTATTTTTCTTATTTTTGCTTTGATATTGTTTTCCATTCCGCCTCTAACTGAAAAATTCAACAAAGTCTTTTTATTTGCAGAAAAACATTCTTATAAAATTTTCCCCTTTCTTGCATTTTTATTTTCGCTTTTTATTTCACTTTCTGTACTCAGCGGAATACCGCATGTGCAGGACGAAATAAATTACAAATATCTGGCTGAAACAATACTTAACGGCTCAATGTCATCACCGCTGCATCCTCATTACGAATTCTTTGATTTTTTATATATAATTCCTGATATTTCAGGCACTTATTCCATATATCAGCCTGGATATTCGACACTGCTTGCAGTGTTCATTTTTCTGAAGGTTCCTTTTCTGTTTAATCCGTTACTTACGGCAGGAACAGTTTTTCTGTCCGGTAAAATATCTGAGTCTCTTTACAACAGAAAAACAGCTGCACTGTCAATGTTTCTAGCCGCGACATCACTTTTTCTTATGTCGATGGGCGGCACATGGATGGCTCATTCCTTCTGTGCGTTCTGTACAACGGGATCTGTATATTTTTCAGTCAGGAATTCCAAGTGTTTTTCCATAAAAAACTCTCTGATTTCACTACTGTTTTTAGTCATGCTTATGTTTACAAGACCGCAAAATGCCCTGTTCATATTCATTCCGGTCATGATATGGCTGTTTTTCATCTTAAAATTCAGTAACTTCAAAAAATATATTGCTGTAACCGCACTTATATTAATACCGGCTGTTCTGCTGCTCTATTACTCCAATTATATCATAACCGGAGAAATGTTCACTCCGAAACACAAAGCGTTTTTCAATTATACAGAACCTGACGATAACTGCATGGGAATAGGTCTTCACAAAGGGTGTCATCATTCCACTATCATCGAGCTTCCTGATGAAGGACTCACAATAAAACATGCTGCATATATAACCCACACCAGACTTGTCCAGCTTGTTTACGGTCTTTTTTTTCATCCAGTTATTTTTATTTTTATTTTTCTCCTTTTTCTTTTTTTAAACGACAGAAAAAACTGGTTCAGTGATCTGTTTATTCTTTCACTATTTATGATTACATTTGCCGGTTATTATTTTTACTATTATGATGGAAATGTCTACGGACCGAGATTTTACTATGAAGTTTCATTTTTTCTGATAATACTTGCAGCGAGAGGTATGATCCTTTTCTTTGAAAAGTTCCGTAATGATTCAGCAAATCCTCTTTTACACCCTGTAAATCTTTTTTCAGCGTTCTTCCTTGCAGGACTTTTGTATCAGTTTGTTATTTTCGCTCCGCCTATATACAAAACATACGAAACAGCCTTCTGGGGCACAGATCCCAGACTTGGAAAAATTCTGGATGAAAAAGGAATAACTGAAGGTGTCGTATTCATAAGTCCAGAGATTTATTACAGTTCAGGAGCAGCGCTGATGAATCTGTCAGATATCGACAGCAACAAATTGATATTCGCCCATGATTTCGGAACATTTGAAAACCGCAGACTGATGAACTATTATCCTGACAAAAAATACTACCGTGCTTTTTTCAACGAACAGCGGCTGGAAAATCAGCCGCCGGAAATAGTCCCTTTAAATAAAGAAGATTTTCCCGATATAATTCACCTCAAAATGGAAAATAAAAAATATCCGGTTGACGGAATTCCTGATTACTGTAATAAATTCCCGGCATGGCCTTACATCGACAAATATTCTGGATTTAATATCGAAAGTTCGTTTACTGACGGAAAAACTTATTATTTCTGCAGATTTAAGAATAAGACGGAGTTTTTTACATTTGGTCAGTATTTTGAAAATGAAGGTCTGTACAGCGTAATGATCAATGTTTTAAAAACGCCTCAAAGTGCAAAATTTTCATTTTCCAGCGGCAGTTCAAAGAAAGTTGTTGATTTTTTTAATGAATTCGATATTTACCAGACTGTTGAAATATCAATGCCCTTCAAAAAAGGAATGAATTTTATTACTATCAGACCTGTTGATGATCCGGCAGACAGATACAGTTTTTTTATTATTGACAGCATCGATTTCAAAAAAGCGGAAAAATGAACTATTTTAAGGCTTTGATATCACTTATTGTTTTTGTTATCTTTTTTATATGGGCCGCAAACTTTGAGATATTCCGTCCTTTTGAAATGTTCTTTCCTGTTTTTCATATTATTGCCGGGATTACGCTTGCGGTCGTCACGGCAGTTCACTTTTTAAAAATAGAGTTCAAGATCACAGAAAAATTCAAAAATTTTTCGTTCATCTTGTTTCCTGTAAGCGCATTTATCATTTCGCTTGTAATAAATTACTCGTTTTTTCAGCAGATAGCGCACATTCAGGACAGTATCAATTATCTTACAATTGCGCAGAACCTTGCAAAAGGACAGCTCCACGCCAGAATGCCTGAACATTACGAATTTTTCAGATATCTTTATATGATACCCGACGGTGAAATATATTACTCTCTGTTCCTTCCGGGATTTTCAATATTTCTTCTTCCTTTTGTGATGCTCGGCGTTCCGTTTCTTGCTAACCCGCTGCTTACTGCCTTCAATGTCTGGATCTGCGGAAAGATCGCAAAAAAACTGTTCAATAATGATGTTGCTGTCATAACGATGCTGCTCCTTGTCCTTTCAAGTTTTATCGTGGTAATGGGCGGAACCGCAATGGCACATCCTTTCTGTGCCGCAATGACTCTCGGAGCGGTCTATTCATACATTCTTTCAATGGATTCAAAAGAGTGGAAATACCCTATGATGACTGGTGCGGCTATCGGCTGGATGACACTTATCAGACCGCAGAATTCTGTTTTTCTTGCAGTACCGTTTGCAATACACGCATTGTTCCGGATAAGGGAAAAAGGAACCATTTCGAAAGGGCTCGTCCTCATTGCATCATTCATACCTTTTG
>DAOQAY010000015.1:0-2200 GCA_035354435.1 bacterium | reverse complement strand
GAAAAAGGAACCATTTCGAAAGGGCTCGTCCTCATTGCATCATTCATACCTTTTGTCGCACTTCTGCTTGTTTACAACTGGATATACACTGGAGAATTTCTTCTTTTTAAACAGGATATATATTTCAATTACTCGGAACCCGGTACTTTCTGTCACAGATTCGGTATCGGCACAGGCTGCCCTAACTCCAACTGGATCGACATGCCTAAAGAAGGAGTCACATGGCCTTATGCGTTCATGGTTTCATATCGCCGCCTTGCGCCGCTTGTTGTCAACCTTCTGCTTCACCCGCTTACCCTTATTTTTGCTGTCGCTGCATTCATTCTGGCAAAAACAAAGGAAGACCTTAAATATCTGGTTTATATATTTATTCTGTTCTTTGTCTCATTTGCCGGATACTTCTTTTTCTTCTTCGATGGAAATGTCTTCGGACCGAGATATCTTTATGAAGTTTCGTTTTTTCTTATTATCTTAATTGCTTATGGATTTTACTTTGCCTGTCAGTTCAGAATTCTCAGGGTTCTGTCAGTATCTCTGATCGTTGCAGGGCTTGTATTTCAGCTTTTTTTCGTATATCCGGAACTTTATAAAAGCTATGAACCGGGATTCTGGGATACCGACGCTAAGCTGGAACAGGCTGTAAAAACTGCAAAATTAAAAAATGCTGTGGTTTTTGTCTCTCCTCTCGGTCTTTACGGCTCCGGCTTTACTTTGATGGATCTTTCGGATATTGATAAAAATGATATCATTTACGCCAGAGATCTGGGAACCAAACAGAATCGAAGGCTGATGTTCGAATATCCGGAAAGGAACTTCTATCTCGCCAAATTCAAAAGACCTTTTCACAACACAGAACTCCCTGATATCACTAAATTAAATAAAGAGATCGATACCGGAGAGATCCACATCGAGATGGAAGATAAGTCATTTCCGCTCAAAGGAGTCCCCGACTACTGCCATATCTTTCCCGGAAGATCGTTTGTAGGGAAATATCTTGAAATGGAACCTCCGTATAGATTTCTCGTGACTGGACAGATGCTGTTCTTCTGCCGTTTTCAGAAAATGGATGAGTTCTACACATTCGGACAGAAATTCAACATCCCCGGCAAATATAGAATGATAGTGCAAGGTCTGATGGGCCCTGAGATGGGTAATTTCAAACTGTTTATTGACGACCGTTTCGCCGGAACTCTCAATTTCAACATTCCGGAAGAGAAGATGGGAGAAGTTGAACTTGAAATAACTGTAGAAATTGGTTTCCATTATTTCAGGATTGAACCTGATACACTTGTAAGCACCTATAATTACTTCTTTTTTGACTACATTGATTTTGTTCCGGAGAGAAACTGAATGAAATGCTGTATTTTGATATCTGCATTTATCATATTTCTGACACTCTCATGTGAAAACAATACCGGCAACCCTCAAACACAAGTAACTATCAACGATCTCAAAGTTGAAATGAATAAAAAGAATGTTCTTTCATGCAGGCTGACATTTACAACTTCTGAAAAAAGAAAAATGACTGTGCGTTACTTTAACAGTGAACGGAAAGGTTATGAGATTTCTGAAGATACCGGAAATACAGAACATTACTTCTTTCTCTGGGGAATGTATGCAGATTCGGATTATGAAATTGAAATATATGATACTGAAGATCTTGAAAATCCTCTGGAAACAACATCCTTTAAAACAGGTCTTCTTCCAGCTCACACCCCGTCAACAAATCTAACTATAAATAAAAAAGAGCAAGTTTATGACGGTTTTGTCCTATTCACTTACTGGGCAGTATCATCACAGGCTGCATACAGCTATCCAATTGCAATGGCGTATGACAATTCCGGAAAACTAGTCTGGTATTATGAGTTCGAAGATTTCAGTGATGTCGTTTTTCTTGATTTGCAATATATTGAAAAAAGCGGAACTATTCTGATCGGACTTTCCAAGTGGGTAAGTCTGGTTGAAATTCCGCTGGAAGAAGCTATCGAGGTCGATCTTGAAGGTAATATCGTCTGGAAATCAATAAAAATTACAGGAGCTTATGATGATCTTTCAAGCTGGCACCATATATATGAAAAACAGCCTGACGGATCAATTGTCTTTCTCAAACATGAACTTTCCGGGAAAACAGTCGGTGACAGGATCGTAAATATTGATAAAGATTATAATATCTTATGGAATTGGAGCAGTTTAGACCACC
>DAOQAY010000014.1:0-30858 GCA_035354435.1 bacterium | reverse complement strand
GCTGCTGTGTTATAATCAGTTGATGGATCGTCTGCCGGAAGCCAAGCTGTTCCATTCCAGGTCTGTGTAAAACTTGAAACAGTGTTCCACTCTGAATTTGCAGGTTTGTCAGCACACGGATAAGGCTTTGTATTTGCAACACAATTTGAGCCATCCCAAGTGTAATTTACAGCACACTTATACTGACATGAACTGTCGGTCGGTGTCGGATTGTAGTTAGTGTCAGAATCGTCGGCAGGATCCCACATGAACCCGGTCCATGTCTGAAGATATTCCATTACCGTATTGTATTCTGTTCCGGCGGCAGGCTTTTCAGGACATGTCCAGAGTTTTGTCGATGCAACACAATCCGCTCCGTCCCAAGTGTAATTCAGATCGCAATCGAAACGGCATTCTGTAGAACTTGAAATTATATTATATGTCGTGACAGAATCAGCAGGAATCCACGAAGTTCCATTCCATGTCTGATTATAAGACGAAGTGTTGTTCCAGACTGAATTTGCCGGTTTGTCGGCACAATTGAAAGTTTTTGTATCGGCAACACACACTGACCCGTTCCATGTATAGTTTTCTGCACAGGTATAGCGGCATTCCGTGTCGCTTGCTGAAGTATTATATGAAGTTATGCTGTCAGCGGGACTCCACGCAGAACCGGTCCATACCTGAGTGAAGCTTGAAACTGAATTCCAGATTGTTCCTATTGCCGGCTTGTCAGCGCAGGTAAATGTCTGAGTATTTCCTTCGCATGTTCCACTGCCGATGTTCCATGTAAAAAATTCTGAACATTTAAAATGACATTCAGTCGTACTCGATGTCTCATTGTACAATGTCTCAGAATCAGCAGGAACCCATGCCGTTCCGTTCCAGATCTGATTATAGCTTGAAACACTGTTCCACTCTGAATTTGCAGGTTTATCGGCACACATAAAAACCTTTGCATCCGATTCACACATTGAACCGTTCCAGAAATAACTGTCATTACAGATAAAGCGGCATTCTGTTGTACTGGGAGTTGTACTGAATGTTGCGGCTGAATCAGCAGGAAGCCAAGCCGTGCCGGTCCATATCTGTTCATAACTATCAACTGTATTCCATTGTGCATTTGCAGGAAGATTTTCACAAGTAAAAGTTCTGAGCAGCGTTTCATCAGTATCCGCATCAGCATCTTCATCCATTATATCTTCATCATATACGGCATCCTCATCGATCAGGTCTGAATCTGTATCGATGTCAGCATCACTGTCTGCATCATATTGTGTATCTTCGTCAATTATATTATCACTGTCAATTGCTGAATCTTCATCGGCAACAGGATCGTCGTCGACAGCAGCGGTGTCAAAATCATTGTCAACAATGTCGTCAGTCTGAACATCAAGATCAGTCAGATCGTCTTCATCGGTCAAAATTGAATCATTCTGTTCGTTGTCGGATAAAATCACCTTTTTCGGATTTTCACATCCCCAGAAAAAAATAAATGCAAAAACAGCCATACAAAAAATGACTCTTTTCATAATAAACCCTCCGGAACATAATTTTAATAACAATGTCTTATTGCGATTGTTTATATTAGGTTTATTTCAATAATAGTCAATTTTTTGCCTTTCGGCTCAAACCAGATTCCGCTTCGATTGAGGTTTTTCAACAATAAAATTGAACAGACTCCCTGTCGGGCAGAAAAAACGACACCACGGTTTAGAAATAAAAGTCGAAGCAAGTATCATAATCGAAGCAATCAGTATCGAAATAATTCCGGCTTCTTCAAACTGAAAAGCACTGAAAGGTTCAAATACTGTATAATCATCAACTGTTTTAAAAAGAAGAAAAATGAAAACTGCTAAAAAGAACAGCTTTTTAAAAACATTCAGTATTTTTAAAGCGTCAGCCTTGATCGATATTTTTTTTGCAGGGATCTTTCCGGTAAGCTCCTGAAGTGCTCCGAAGGGGCAGACCTGAGTACAGTAGAAATTTTTCCCTGTAAACAGCGGCAGTAATAGCGCTAAAACAAAAAGTACCAGAGACAGAAAAGAGGCGTTTTCAGAAATAAATGAGTTTTTAAATGTTTCAATGGAAAGAGCATATCCTCCGAGGAAACCCATGAATATTACCAGCAGAATCAGATGATATAATCTGAACTTAAAAGTCCTTTTAGGAATGAAGAAAGATATTAATGAATAAATGAGCACTACAATAGAAATGTAAAATATGTAGGAAAACCGGTCAGTCTGCTCAATCTCTATTTTTTCTCCCAGATATTCCGAAATGTTTTTCTGTACCATGATCTTTATTGAAGAAGTAGACATTGTCGCACCTGTAACAGTATCCACTTTTTTACTAATTGCAGATGACAGATCGAGTCCGTTCCACTGATTAAAAAAACCTTTTGATCTTATCATTTCAGTAAATCCAGGAGTTTCGTTGCTTCGACCCATTTCAACTCCGGCAACTTTATTGTCATTATTTATTCCGATAACGATCTTAAACTGACCGCCGTACCCTGCCGGAACTTTTTCATCAGGATCGACATACAGGATTTTTCCCAATATATTCCCTGACTTATCCGACACCTCATAATAACACTTATCTTTGATCTTTTTAAAATTTTCCATACCCGGAAACACTTTCAGACCATACTCCTTCTGAAATCCGCATTTGTCATCTGTTTCGACTTTGTCCTTGATGTGATATATAAAGTGAATGGCTGCAAACATCATGCACACAATTAAAAATCTTATCGTTCTTCTCTTAATTTCTTTCATTTTCCACCCAGCAGTTTAATCAGTGCGGTTAAAATTACATTTTTCAACTCATCGGGTCTGAAAGGTTTTCCCAAAAAGCCAAATGCACCGTTTTCCATAGCGATATCAGCAGTTTCAACAGACGGAAACGCTGTTATCATTATAGTCAGCGGCTTGTGAATATCAGCCGTTTTTATAAATTCGAGAACTTCTGTTCCGCATATTCCGGGAAGTTTATTATCCAGAAGACATATATCAAAATCTTTTTCTGAAAGAGCGGCAATCCCATCCTCCCCTGTTTCAAAAACGGAGACATCAAACGAAACTGTTTCAAGATACCCCGGAACAGTCATATTTACTTTGGAAAGCACCCTTCTGATTCCTTCTCTTATGCCGAATTCATCATCAACGACAATAACTTTCACCGTTTTCATTTTGAAACTTCCTGATATTGGGGTTTTTTTCTGGGCAGAGTAATCGTAAATGTTGTTCCTGTCTCACCTTTTGAAAGATTTGAATTGGAAACAACCGATATCTGTCCTTTATGCATCTTTACAATTCCGTAACTCACAGGGAGTCCGAGTCCGGTTCCCTTGCCGGCAGGTTTTGTTGTAAAAAACGGAACAAAAAGCTTGTCCATATTCTCCTGCGGGACACCAGGTCCGTTATCAATGACTTTAATTATCAGATCTTTTGTACTTCCAGCTATGTTTATTACAACCTTACCTTTGCTTTCTTCAAATGCTTCAACTGCGTTTTTAACAAGATTTATAAGCACCTGCTTTATCTGCTCTACATCAAGATCGGCATCTGAAAGCTTGCTTGAATTTATTACAATTATTTCAATATCTTCTGGTTTTATCACCGATTTTACGACCGAGTTTACAAGGTCTTCTACATTTGCATTTGTGTAGTTGACATCATTTTTTCTGGCAAAATTCAGCAATCCGCCGACTATGTTCTTACACCTTTCCGCCTGTTCAGATATCATAACAACATCTTGATATGTTTGTGAATTTTTGTCTATTTCATCAACCAGCAGGTTTGAATAAAGCAGAACAACACCGAGAGGATTGTTGACTTCATGGGCAATTCCTGCGGCAAGCTGTCCCATACTTGCAAGTTTTTCGCTGTGTTTCAACGCAGCTTTTGTAGATTCAAGCTCTCCTATCGATTTGTGAAGTTTTTCTATTGTGTTAGGAAGACACATGTCAGACTCAGCAAGACCTTTAACTATTGCAATAGCATGAAGAAGGCATGTTTCATAACCGCATGCACCGCAGTCAAGCATGTCCTCATCGTTTTCCTTACCCATTTTTTTCAGAACTTCAGTTATTTTGACATCTGACGGAACTGCAATCCTCTGATCGTCCTCCAAATAAGTTCTTGAAAGATCAAGGTTTTTGTATTTTTCCATGTATTTTTCCCAAAGACCTATATCGAGAACGGGAAGTTTTGATTTCACATAATCGGCAACATTTGTTCTTCTTACAAATCTTTTTGCATCTTCAGACATCCCGGGACCCATGATGCAACCCTGGCAGCAGAGAAGTTCAAGATGGTGATTCTTTAAAACACCTGTTTCAAATTCCTTCAATACTTCAGTCAATTCCTGTCTGCCTTCCGCAACTATTATATTAGTGCTTGAGATATCAACATTCATCCTGATTGTCTGAAGCATACCCCTTGTGACAGGAAAAATTGCGCCCCTGCCGCCGACCGGAGGATCAAATTCAGTAAGACCTACAGATTCGGGCGTTATACCATGATTTCTAAATGCTTCCCTAAGTTCGACAAATGTAAGAGCTTTCTGAACATCTCCTTCAACTTGAGGATCGTCTATCTCATCTTTTTTGGCTATACACGGTCCTATAAAAACTATCTTCAGATCATCACCGTATTCCGCTCTCATAACCCTTGCCATTGCGATCATTGGACTGACAATTTTGCCGATGTTGGGAACAAGAGCCGGGTGGTAGTGTTCAATAAAATTAACCGCAGCCGGACAATTAGCCGCAATCGTAAAAATCTCAGGATTAATCTCTCCAAGAACTTTTTCATATCTGTCAGCAACCAGATCTGCTCCGAATGCCACTTCAGCAACATATGTAAATCCGAGAGCCCTTACCATGGAAACCATAATTCTGTAATCGGAAATATCGTTAAATTCAGCCGGAAAACTCGGTGCAATAATTGCCGCAATCCTTGAACCGGAAGAAAGAAGGTGTTCAACTTCCTCTATCGCTCCTCTGAATCTTTTGGCATTCTGCGAACACACCGTAACACAGTTTCCACAGCATATGCACCTTTCCGGCATTATTTCAGCCTGCCCTGATGTAACTCGTATTGCTTTCGCGGGACATTCTCTGACACAGGTGTAACACATTTTACACCTTTCTTTCAAAGTAAAAAGTAGAGGCCTTGAATCAGCAGAATTATTCATCATATCAGTATCTTGTCCTGGGTTCGTCAAGAAGTGCCTTAATTGTCTGAGACATTCTGTTCAGATCAGACACAACCAGTTCCATCAACTGCAACTGATCATCGGTCATCTTCCCGAGATACCCGTCTTTTAAAGTATATGCGTTTAGAATTACACTGGATAACGGTCTTTTCAATTCGTGAGAAAGAAAAGAGAGCCTTTTTTTCAACTCTTCAAAAACTTCTTTATCTATTTTCCCTTCAAGCAGAGAAAGTATATCAGTGTTGAGATCGCTCATTCATAAGTCACCGAACTTATTTCTTAAATACAAAATAAAATCCGACAAAGATTAAAAAAGAACCAAAAACCTTCTGCAACATTTCATGCGGTATTGAAACTGCAAGCTTTGCACCGAAGAACCCGCCGATAAAAAACCCCAGACAGATAAAAGCCGCTGCATTCATATCAACGGAACCATTTTTGTAGTATGTATATGCGGCAAGCAGTCCAATCGGGGGAACCATCAATGCAAGTGTTGTGCCTTGAGCCTGCTGCTGAGTAAATTCAAAAAAAACAACCAGTGCAGGAATTATTATTATTCCGCCACCAATCCCGACAAGTCCGCTGAAAGCTCCTGACATAACCCCGAGAATAATATAATATGCAATTCTTTCCAAGATTCTGTCAACCTCTTATCATTTTAAAAACTTCTTCGATATCAGGCACTTCAGGAATTTCATATCTGCGGATCCATTTTATTTTTCCATTTTCATCAATCAATATATTGGCTCTTCCGCTCACACCGGCTTTTTCAATAAACTGCTCATACAATCTTGCAACTTCACCGTGAGGCCAGAAATCGGCGAGCAGTTTTGTTTCTTTGACTCCGATACTCTCCGCCCATGCCTTTTTTGTATATTGTGAATCGACACTGATGCCGAGTGCGACAGTATTAAGCTCATCAAACACCTTCTTTTTGAGTTCAAGCGTTTCCATCTGGATCTTGCAGACTCCCGTAAAAGCAAGCGGATGAAAACTTAAAAGAACATTTTTGCATTTCAGTTCAGAAAGTTTTGTATTAACTCCGAACTGATCAGGAATACAGAAATCAGGAGCGGCAGCGCCGGGCTTCAAATTCATTTCATTCATTATTTTTCTCCTTACTTTTTAGTTAACTTTCTTAAATTCAGCTCTTCTGTTCTCAAACCATGCAGATTCATTAGATGCCGGATTTACGGGTTTTTCTTCACCATAGCTTACGATCTTGATCCTTTTTGAATCAATTCCCATCTGGATAAGCTTGTCTTTGACTTCTCCTGCCCTTTTTTCACCAAGAGACATGTTATAATCAATGCTGCCTCTTTCATCGGCATGACCTTCAACTCTGACAACTTTTTCAGAAAAATTACCCATCCATCTGGAAACAAGTTCAACTTTGGGCATATCTTCACTTCTGATGGAGTACTCATTATAATCAAAGTGCACGGATTGAAATTCAACATTCGGGTCTTTTGCGGGATCTTCAATCTCTTCCACCGCATCCTCTTTCTCTTTTTTCACTTCTTTCTTTTTAGGAAGGCATTCATCTGGATGAGACTGGTAATACTTCACAATTTCATCACTTTTTTGCTTCACAGCGGCAAAAAGCTCTTTAGCTTTTGCATAATTTTTTTTGTTTACCTGTTCCCTTGCCTTGTTAAGAAGTTCTTCTGCAGCAAGATAATTCTCCTTGTCACAATCTTTTCCGATTGATGCATCCTTAAAAGATTTTTCAGCAAGCTCTCTTTCGGCTTTCGGCGGTTTTGCACAACCTGAAAAAGCACTCAAAATAAAACCAGCAACAACGATAAGCACCAGAATTCTTTTCATCTTCCACCCCTCTATAAAAAATTATTTAACTATTTCCGATGACCATGACGGTGATACAGTTTCTCCCTCACCTGAATATATCAAAACCTGTTTATCCCCTTTAACATTAGAAATATAAAGCGCATTTCTCCCTTTTCTGTCTGATGAAAAAACAATCATCTTGCTATCAGGAGAAAATGACGGGGACTCGTTCTTACCCTGCTTCTGAGTAAGCCTTGAGATCGTTCTTGAGGAAAGTTCAAAAAGAAAAATATCAAAAACAAAAAATTCATCGCGACCTGTAAATGCAATATATTTTCCATCAGGACTGTAATCCGGATCCTGATTGTATTTTCCCTGTTCCGTGATTCTTTCAACCTTACTGGGGTTTTCTGTCCACAGTCTGTAAATATGAGGATTTCCCGATCTGTTTGAAACAAATGCTATCTCTTTTCCGTCAGGACTGAAACTCGGAGCGGTGTCTATCGCCATATTCTTTGTCATCCTGTTCAATTCGCCAGTCTGTAAATTCATGATATATATTTCAGCATTTCCATCCTTGGAAAGACGGAGAGCTATTGATTTATTATCAGGACTGGAGGAAGCTGATGTATTAAGACCTTCGTAACTGGATATAAGCTTTTGCTGTTTGGTTTTCACATCTATCGAATAAAGATTCGGATTGTTCTGTTCATAGCTCGTGAAATAAATCTTTTTTCCGTCTGCAGACCATTCAGGAAGCAGAATTATCTTCTTTTCGGCATGAATCACCTTTTTATCCGAACCGTCAAAATCCATTGTGATCAGGCTGTACATATCGCCAGATTTTTCAACAAAGGCGATCTTGCTGAACATAAAGGTAAAATCTTCACCGGTCAGAAGCATTATCAGCTCGTTTACAAATCTATATGCAGCTTTTTTAATGGTTTTTGAAGATGATTTATATTTTTTTGTAAGAACCTGCTTTCCATCAGCCACAGTAAAGAAAAACAGCTCCAGCTCTACATTGTCAGTCCCTTTTATAGTGCCCTTTATCAAACCGTTCGCACTTACATTGATCCAGTTTTTGAAATCTATAGAGCCTGCGGGAACATCAGCTTTTTCAAGAAACGATTTTGGATCCAGCATCTTGAAATATCCGGTCATATCAAGTGTCATTCTGATCGCTTCGGTTATTTCACCTGCAAGTGCGGCATCAGCTGAATCCTTGCTGACAATATTTGTAACAGCCATATTATATTGAGATATCGACCCATCTGTCACCTCAACTTTTATCTGAGCACAAACCGGGAATGCTGATAATATTACAAACAGCAACAATACTAACCTGGAGTAAACGGACATTCAAACCCCTCCTTTAAAACTAATTTCTTCAAATCTCTATCTTCCGGCAAGGGAAGTGTTCCTGTTTTTTTTATAGCTTCAATTACAGAACTGTCAAACAGATTGTTGCCGGAAGAAGTTCTTATCTCAACACTATAAACTTCTCCGGAATATGTGATTCTGAAAAAAGCCTCTGCCTGAAGGCCTTTGAGCTGATCATTTTGAATTATTCCGGGAATACTCCAGTTATTCCTGATCAGTGCACTGATCTTTCTGGTATACATATCAGCCTTCAACGCAAGTGCAGGATCGGTAACATCACCGTCTTCAACACCATCCGCCGCACCTTCATCAGTTTCTTCAGCCCTTGCATCTTCCTTTATGTCCTTTATAGATCCGGAAAGAAGCTCGGCAAGTGAAGGTGCTTTTTTATCGTCTTTTTTGTCATCTTTTTTATCTTTTTTCTTTTCATCAGCAGTCAGAGCATTACCCTTTTCATCAATCGGTGCTTTAGCTTTTTCCTTTTTTGTTATCCTCGGAAGAAGTTTCTTGTCGCGTTCAACACCGAGCTTCACAAGGCGGGCCTGAACAGAACTGAATTCTATCCTTCGTCCTCTGTCAAGAATCAATCCCGATGCAAAAACCAGAATAAACAGAACATGTAAAACAAAAGAACCGGCAAAAAATCTTTTTACAGTCTTTTTTTCACTTTCACTGTGTCTGTTCCCAAAAATAAAAGTTGCTGTTCTCTGTTGTGCTGACATATTTGTCACTTCTCTCCTTCGAGCGGCTCAGTAACAAGAGATATGCTGTTCACTCCGGCTTTTTTCATTATTGCCATGACCCGCACAACATATCCGTAAGAAAGATCTTTGCTCGCATGAAGAAAGACCTCTTTTTCATTTTTTATCCGTTCATTTGTCTTGAGCTTTTCTTCAAGCTCATTTATCGGCACTTCAGTTTTATCTATGAATATCTGATTGCTGATCTCTTTCTTTCCTTTAAACACCCTGATTATGAACTTGTCTTTCGGGCTTTCTATCGGCACAGTCTCAGTTTGAGGAAGATCCATATCTACACCCTGCTCTATCATCGGAGCCGCAACCATAAAAATGATAAGCAGAACAAATACGACATCTACCATCGGAGTAATGTTAAGGTCGGATTTTACCGCCCGTCTTCCTGAATTCCCGCTCATCATTCCCATCAGACATTGCTCCTTTTGATCTGATTTATGAAATCTGCCGTTATGTTGGTAGATTCATTCTCGAATTTGGCAAGAAGAGAAAGATAATAGTTATAAAAAATCGTTGCAGGAATAGCTGCAATAAGACCAAAAGCAGTGGTGACAAGCGCTTCGGAAATATGCGGAGCTATAGAACCGAGAGTTGCGCTTCCCGTCCTGCCTATCTCCTCAAAAGCGTTCATTATTCCGTAAACAGTTCCCAGAAGTCCTATAAAAGGAGATGCGCTGGCGGTTGTTGCAAGGAACTGAAGCCTGTTCTCAAGAAGCTGAACCCTTGCCTGTGACTCTCTTTTCATCGTTCTTTCAACATTCTGTGCAAGTTCATCAACCTTCGAGCCGATAACTGCTATACCCTTGCCTTCCCAGCTTTCTCTGGTCTCTTTTAATTCGCTGTATCCTGCTGCAAACATCATAGCGACAGGAGATTCTTTCATTTTTGAGCTTTTCTGGAAAATTTCATCATGACTTATATTTTTCCAGAAAACCGCAACAAATTTCTCTGTCTCGATCATAGCTTTTCTATACTGAACGAATTTATATGCAATAATCGCCCAGGAGATAACACTGAAAACTATCAGCAGTGTCATAATGAAAACAACCATCATGGACGAATTCTTAAAAGATTCAACTAGATCAACCCCGCCATTCACCGAAATAGCAATTTCATTCAGGTTCAGAAGCGACACCATATAATTCCTCCCAGAATTAAAGAGTACAACATAATAAACGATTTACATTAACATAAAATTCCAAAAAATGAAAGCCCGCTGCCAAAATATTGTAATATATAAAACTCCGATAGTTTTACTATCTGCTTAGGCAGAAATTTTCTGCAAAACTTGAAATTGCTGAACTCTCGGAATTTTTTGACTGACTTTTTATCTCAACCTTGCTGCCGGAAATCGTAACAGTCATTAATTCCTCAGGTTTCTTTGAACATACTATAAAAACAGCGTCTTTATTCAAGCCGATAACATACGAGCCCGGCCCTTCAGCTTTTCTGTCGATAATAAGATAGCCCTGAGACATTTCTTTCAATTCCCGCTGTCCATTCTCCATAGCTTCTTTAAAATTTCCACCTTTTGTAAGCAGTATCCTGATCTGTCTGGAAATGTTCTTATCTTTTTTAAGATCATCAGGTACAAACAGCACACCTTTGATATAATTGCCGGTAATTTCAGCTATTTTCAACACATTCAAAACTGTTTCGGGACTGTTTTTATCAAGTTTTTCCCTGATATCCCAGGCTTTTACGAACTCCTCTTTCTGGAGCCTGACCGAGAAAACAGCTTCCCAAAGATCTGTAGATTCCGGATCTGTCTTTAAGGCCGCTTCATAATATCCAAGAGCTCCATTCATATCGTTTTCGAGATATTTCAGATTCCCGAGAAAAAAGAGAGCTCCTGTGTGCTTAGGGTTTGAAGACACAACTTCGTTCATTATTTTTCTTGCAGCTTCCACATCGCTTTTATCATAAGCGATCATCGCAAGATTGTAATTTGATTCATCTTTCAGCACATTCTTTACAACACATTCTTCAAATATCTGCTTAGCCTCATCGGTTTTTCCAAACTGATTTAAAACCAGCGCTTTATAGAAAAGTGCTTCTGAATATTTACTTTTACTGAATGAATTCAAGGCATTATCAAACTCATTTTTTTCGAGAAAGTTTTTACCTTCGTTAAAAAAAGCGTCAGTGCTTTCAACATTCTGCTCAAGGATCTTTAAATTTTCAGCATCCCTTTTTGATGATTTTGACTGTGTTGAAGAACATGCAGTCAAAAAAGCAGCAAAACTAAGCAAAACAATTGAAATAATTAGTTTTTTCAAGACTCTCTCCAATGAGAAAATTTATTTTCCTTTGATCATTTTTACAAGTTCTTCGTATGTGTGCTTTCCGTTTGATGTGAATATGATCTTTCCGGATTCATCGGCAATTGCCAGATAAGGTAGAAGAATGCCTGAATTTCCAAGTGATTCCGGAGCCTGAAGAACTTCAAATTCAACCCCTTTTTCTTCCATGACCTTTCTCGCTTTTCCAGGTGACGGATCAACACTTATAGAAATTATTTTCACGATCTTTTCTTTATCTTCGAGTTCTTTTTTCAATTTATTGATAACAGGCAGCATTTCAACACATGGTTCACACCAGCTTGACCAGAAATCAAGAAGCATCTTTTTTCCTTTATAATTTCCAAGTATTATCCGCTCTCCGGTTTTTATGGAAGACATGCCGATCTGACTTACTGAAGCACCTTTGTCAAAGTTGTCACTTGTCAGCTCGGGCTGAGTTTCTTTTGCCGGCTCCGTTTCTTTTTCAGGAACTGTTTCTTTGACAACAACGGGCTCTTTAACTTCCTGTTCTGCTGCTTTTTTTCCATTACAACCGAAGAAAACGGCTAGAGAAAACACGATGAAAACAAAAATGATCCTGTTCATTGATAAAACTCTCAGAAATAATTTTTTACTATCTCGACTCTTTCAGGTTTATCTGTTTTTACAATTTTACCGACATAGTATCTATCTGAATTCTTTAACAAATCTTCAACTTGATGCTCTGGAACAATAAGCATGAACCCGGTTCCGCAATTAAAAGTTGTGAACATTTCACGCTCCGAAAGGTCCGCACATTTTTTCATCCATTTGAAAACAGGAAGAACCTTGAAATCACCGTCGATCCTTGCGCCTAGCCCTTCAGGGATAACTCTCGGAATATTCTCATAAAATCCACCACCTGTAATGTGAACCATGCCTTTAATTTCGAACTTTTTAATCAGTTTGAGAACTTCTTTCACATAAATTCTGGTCGGTTTGAGAAATTCCTGTGCAACTGTAAGTCCAAGTTCTTCTATTTTATCGTGTGCCGAAAGTCCCATTTTGTTAAAAACTATCTTTCTGACAAGCGAATAACCGTTCGAGTGAACACCGGTTGATGGAATTCCAATGATGCAGTCACCTTCTTTTATTTTTGTTCCGTCAATGATCTTTGTGCGGTCAACAACTCCGACGCTGAAACCTGCAAGATCATATTCGCCAGCTTCATAAAAATCAGGCATTTCCGCAGTTTCACCCCCGACAAGAGCACATCCTGCCTGATAACATCCTTCTGCTATTCCTGAAACCACCTCAGCACCTACATTTGCATCAAGTTTTCCGGTTGCAAAATAGTCGAGAAAGAACAACGGCTCAGCTCCGCCGACAATGACATCGTTGACACACATTGCAACAAGGTCTATTCCTATAGTATTGTGAATATTTGCATTGAATGCGAATTTGAGTTTTGTGCCGACACCATCAGTACCGCTGACCAGAACAGGATTTTTTATCCCTTCCGGAATGGCGACAAGCGATGAAAAACCGCCGATCCCCGCAAGCACTTCAGGACGCATCGTCCGCTTCACAAGAGGCTTGATCTTCTCGACCATCCTCGCACCTTCTTCTATGTCAACCCCAGCATTTTTGTAATTCAGCTCAGACATTTTTCCCTCCGGAATTTTTAAGGTCAAAAAACATTGTCCTAATATATTTAATCACAAGACCAAAGTCAATTTGTCGTTTATCAATATTTGGAGCCCCATATTGCTTGACTTCAAAACGGCAGTCATTAGAATAGCACCAACTTATAGTTTATTAAATTTGGAGGCAAGTTATGGAAAATAATAACAAAATCGAGACTGCTCTCACTTTTGACGATGTGCTTTTGGTGCCTCATCACTCGGAAGTTCTTCCTCATCAGGTCGATATTTCATCCCGTCTGACCAAAAAAATACTTTTAAATACCCCGCTTATCAGCGCCGCAATGGATACTGTCACAGAAGTTGATACTGCTATCGCTATGGCAAGACAGGGCGGAATGGGCGTGATTCACAAAAACATGACTGTAGAAGAACAGGCTAAGATGGTAAAAATGGTTAAACGCTCTGAAGCCGGCGTTATCACAAATCCGATAACCATTTCTCCGAGTGAACAGATAAGTGATGCTCTTGAACTTATGCAGAGCAACCGGATTTCGGGAATTCCTGTTATCGAAGGTGAAAAACTTGTCGGGATAATTACTAACCGAGACCTCCGTTTTGAAACTGATTTATCCAGAAAAGTCGGTGAGTTAATGACAAGAAAGCTCATTACTGTGAAAGAGAATTTCCCGATGAGCGAAGCAAAAAAACTTATGCATGAACACAGGATAGAAAAACTTCTTGTGGTTGATTCAAACGGCGGACTTGCAGGTCTCATAACCACCAGAGATATTGAAAATCAGGAGAAATTTCCCAATTCAGCAAAAGATATGCTCGGGAGACTGGTTGTCGGAGCAGCGATAAGCCCGTCTGCGGCAGGAATGGAACGGGCGACAGCATTGGTGAAAGCCGGGGTTGATGCGCTTGTTCTTGATTCTGCTCACGGACATTCAAAAAATGTCATTCAGGCTCTTATGCAACTGAAGCTGCTTTTTCCTGATGTCGACATGATTGTGGGAAATATCGTAACTGCGGAAGCGGCTGAAGCTCTTTTTGAAGCAGGGGCTGATGTTGTCAAAGTCGGAATAGGACCAGGATCTATCTGCACAACAAGAATCATTGCAGGTATCGGATATCCTCAGCTTTCAGCAATTTTAAATGTTGCACCTGTGGCAAGAAAATGGGGAAAATCGCTTATTGCTGACGGCGGTATCAAATATTCCGGTGATATTGTCAAGGCTTTGGCGGCAGGAGCTGATGCCGTAATGATCGGCGGAATGTTTGCCGGAACAAACGAAGCCCCTGGCGAAACAGTTCTTTATCAGGGTCGGTCATACAAAATGTATAGAGGAATGGGATCTCTGAGCGCAATGAAAAAAGGGAGTAAAGACAGATATTTTCAGGACAATGTAACTGATGATCAGAAATTTGTTCCGGAGGGAATAGAAGGCCGAGTTGCCAGCAAAGGTCCTCTTGCTGACACAATATATCAGCTTTCCGGCGGTCTCAGAGCTGGATTCGGGTACATTGGCGCTCCGAATCTTGAAACACTCCGCAAAAATGCAAGGTTCGTCCAGATCACGAATGCCGGATACCGCGAAAGCCATGTCCATGATGTTACAATAACAAAAGAAGCTCCGAACTACAGATCGGAAAGAGAATAATCCTGATCACTCTGCCTGTTTTCTTCCCAGATATCTGAATATCAGAAACACAACAGCGAACTGAATAACTATCAAAAGAAGAGGATTTATAAAAAATCCGGCCGGAAGATAACCCAGAAAAAGTGCAACAGCACCGATAGTGACAGCATACGGCATTTGAGTTCTGACATGTTCGATATGGCTGACATTACAGGACATACTGGACATTATTGTTGTATCTGAAATGGGTGAGCAGTGATCTCCGAATATCGATCCGGTAAGAATTGCTCCAGTTACAATAAAAACAAATGAATCAATTGGAACTGCACCGTTCTGTGCAAGAGTAAGCGCCAGAGGCAGAGCTGTGGGAAAAAGAAGCGCCATTGTGCCCCACGATGTTCCAGTTGCAAAACTTGCAATGCTTGCAGTCACAAAAACAATTGCCGGAAAACTCCACAAAGGAATAGTACCGGAAAGAAAAAATGACAGATTTTCTGCTGTTTTCAATTCAGTTATTACAGCACTTAACCCCCATGCAAGAACAAGGATTACCATAGCGGTTATCATGGATTTGACACCTTCGGTCCAGGCATTTACAGCATCAGTCACCGTTCCATTTTTTGAAACTATCATTGTTACTGCGGCAGTTAAAGAAGAAATGAGCGAACCCCACATCAGAACTTTAAATGAATTGGCATTTGAAATAATGTCCTGAATAGAGGGGTTGTCTCCATCAGACGCCATGTAGCCGCTAATTATAATTCCGGAAAAGGTTGCCACGATAAGAACAATTATCGGAATTGCAGCACTGTACCATTTGCATCTTGAAGCATCAGGGATTACGAAAGAATTAAAATCTCTGCTTACTGAATGCTTATAGTCCGCCGTATCATTTTTAACTCTTTTTTCAGCATCATACATCGGTCCGAAATCTCTTTTCATTGTGATATAGAGCGGTAGAAAAAGAATCAGAATAATCGCATAGAACCTGTATGGAAGTGAATAAATAAAGACTGAATAAGGATCGACATCAAGTACGGAATTTTTCAAGGCATCGCCTATCAGTCCCACTTCATACCCGATCCATGTACTCAAAATGGCAAGAGACGCTACCGGAGCGGATGTCGCATCAACAACAAAGCTCAATTTCTCCCTGCTGACCTTGTATCTGTCAGTCAAAGGACGCATTGTATTGCCGACAATAAGTGTATTGGCATAATCGTCAAAAAATATCAGCACTCCGGAAGCCCATGACAGAATGAGCGATTTCGATCCGGTATTTGTCCTTTTTGACAAAGCGTTGACTATTCCGTGCATTCCGCCTGAAGCGGTTATTATGCCGACCATGCCGCCGATCATCAGAGAAAAAAGCACTATCATGATGTGGCTTTCTTCATTAAGACCTTGGACAACATAAGTATCTGCAGTTTTCAGAAATCCTGAAAAAAAAGAAAAAACAAAAGAATTCCCTTTGTTAAACAGAATAATCAGCGCTCCCGACCAGACACCGCAAAAAAGCGAGATCAGAACCTGTTTTGTAATAAAAGCAAGTCCTATTGCAATAAGCGGCGGCAAAATCGAAAGACCTCTTGAACCTGAAAAAACTATTACTATACAGCATACAATAAAAACCGCTGAATAAAGCGAAACCTTTAAAAATCTGTTCATTTCAAATTCGCACTTTTCATTTTTCTGGATGCGAGATGCCGTCTGTATTCAGAGTCTATACTTTCTGGATCTCCAAGATTATAAACAAGAACATTTCTCAAAAAAAGATAAGAATCAAGCGGAATTTCTGAGAATTCAAAAGCCACTCCTTCAGCATCTTTTCTGACAACAATACCGGAAAGAACAATCTCACCTGATGTAGAATCTGACACAACCTGAACTGTAATTGTCGCTTTTTCACCGATTTCTACAGAATAGCTCAAATTCAGATATATTCCAGACAGACTTATATCCCTGACACTGCATTTTTTTCTGATATTATTAATGTTTACAATCGCATCAACTTTGTAATTTACTCTTATGAGTTTTCTTTTACCCATTCGTTTTCTCCTGAACCAACTGTGAGGCATTATAAGGTGTTGCCGCTAACTAGTCAAATTCATCCGGAGTTTAAATTGACCACATAAAAATAGCGGTTATAATTGCCGCCTGTAGGCATAATTGCCAGTAAAACAATGATGATTGAGGTGTAAAATGGCGGAAATTAACAACAAAACAACTGAGTCTGTGGAAAAAACGGCCACTACGGCCGGTAATTTTATAAAAGAAATTATCGAAAACGATCTTGCAAACGGAAAGCATACTGCTATTGCAACCCGTTTCCCTCCTGAACCTAACGGATATCTTCATATCGGTCATGCAAAATCGATATGTCTTAATTTCGGGCTTGCAAAACAGTTCAACGGACACTGCAATCTGAGATTCGATGACACAAACCCCGAAAAAGAAGATGTAGAGTATGTGGATTCAATACAAAGCGATGTTAAATGGCTCGGTTTTGACTGGGGAGACAACCTTTTTTATGCTTCATCCTACTTTCAGCAGCTTTACGAATGGGCTGTGAAAATGATAAAAGACGGAACCGCTTTTGTGTGCTGTCAAACTCTTGAAGAAATGCGCAGAGACAGAGGAACAGCCAAAGGAGCAGGCATTGAAAGTCCATGGAGAAACAGGTCAATAGAAGAGAATCTCGATCTGTTTGAAAGAATGAAAAACGGCGAATTCAAAGAAAATGAATATATGCTCCGGGCAAAAATAGATATGTCCCACCCCAATGTTCTGATGAGAGATCCCGTTATGTACAGAATAAGATTTGTAGAACATCACAACACAGGAAACGAGTGGTGCATTTATCCGACTTATGATTATACCCACGGACTGAGCGATGCAATAGAAGGGATAACTCATTCGATCTGTACGCTTGAATTTGAATCACACAGACCTTTGTATGAATGGTATCTCGAAGCTGTCGGTACCAAAGCCAGACCTCAGCAGATAGAATTCGCAAGACTCAATCTCACAAATACCGTCATGAGCAAGCGACTTCTTCTCAAGCTTGTTAAAGAAGGTTTCGTCAGCGGGTGGGACGACCCGAGAATGCCAACTATCGCCGGTATAAGAAGGAGAGGGTACACTCCTGAAGCCATCAGGGATTTTGCTGAAAGGATCGGCGTTGCAAAAAGAGAAAGCGTGGTATCCATAAATCTGCTTGAACATTGTGTAAGAGAAGACCTTAACAAGAAAGCCTCCAGATTTATGGGCGTTATAGATCCGCTTAAAGTCGTGATCACAAATTATCCCGACGATCTTGTTGAAGAATTTGAAGCTGTCAACAACCCGGAAGATGAAAGTTCAGGAACCAGAAAAGTTCCTTTTTCAAATGTTTTATATATTGAAAAAGATGATTTTCTGGAAAATCCTATGGCAAAATTTCACAGACTGGCTCCGGGAAAAGAAGTAAGACTCAGAGCTGCTTATTACATAACCTGCACAAATGTGATAAAAGACAATGAAGGAAAAATAACAGAGGTTCACTGCACATATGATCCGCAGACAAAAGGCGGATGGTCAGCTGACGGCAGAAAAGTGAAAGGTACGATACACTGGGTAAGTGCAAAACATGCCGTTCCAATCGAAGTCAGATTATATGAACATTTGTTCAACGCTGAAGATCCCATGGTCTGTGAAGAAGGAAAAACATTCCTTGACCATATGAATCCAGATTCTTTGAAAGTTGTTGAAAATGCGTGCGCAGAAATAAATATTAAAAATTTGAAAACCGGCGACAGATTCCAATTTGAAAGGATCGGATACTTCTGTATCGATCCTGACACAAAAAAAGAAAAGATAGTAATTAACAGAATTGTGACATTAAAAGATAAATGGGCAAAAATTCAGAAATCGGAAGAATGATCAAAATTGACAAATTCTCCCCATTGAATAGAATGTCTGAAAGTATTACAAGTTGTACTAATGGAGTTAGGTTGTGTCGAAGAAAGCAAAAGTATTAATAGTTGATGATGATCTTGAACTTTTATCAACCATGTCAAGATATCTGGAACTTAAAGGTATTGATGTTGTTACCAAAGGCAGCGGCGAAGAAGCAGCAAAAATAATTGAAAATGAAAACTTTAACCTGATAATTCTTGACATAGTTCTTCCGGGAGCAAGCGGAATAGAAATACTAAAATCGATCAAAGCAAAAAAACCTGAACAGAAAGTTATTGTAATGACTGCAATGCTTTCGATCGAGAATACGATTTCGGCTCTAAGGGAAGGAGCTGTCGAATATCTATTAAAACCGTTTTCAAGTATGGAATATATCTGGACGGTTATCGAAGAATATCTGTGATCAATCTTTCAGTTTTTTCGTGTGGTTAACTCTTTCTTTAAATTTTTTGAGAAAATCCCTCTCGACATGTTTCTTAAGTCTGAGAATTGCATTTTTAAATGCACTCGAATCACTTCTTCCGTGACCCACACCTATAAGATGATTTGTTCCCAGAAGCAGTGCCGTACCATAAAGATTATATTGAAACTGGGAAAAAACCTCTCCAAATATTTTATTGAAGAAAAAAGCTCTTGTTCTTTTCCATTTCGGCGGAGCAATCTTGGACTTTATCATAAGACTGATCGCTTCGTTAAGACCTTCTACCGTCTTTAAAGTTATATTTCCTGTAAAAGCATCAGTTACAACAATATCCACATTCGGTTCAACAAAAAGACGGTTGCCTTCAATAAAACCGGTATAGTTCAATCCGGATCTTTTTAAAAGCTCCGAAGCCTCCACAACAGTTTTTGTTCCCTTTTTATCCTCTTCACCCACATTCAAAATACCAATAGTTGAATCTTCCAGACCCGTTATACAGAAACGGTACGCTTCACCAAGTATTCCAAAATCGAGATAGTTTTCCGACTTAGGTTCGATGGTTGCACCAAGATCGAGAATTATAAGTTTTTTTGAGTTAACAGAAGGATATATTGCAGTAAGAGCAGGCCTGGAAATTGATTCCAGTATTCCGCTTTTAAAATAACTTACCGCAACAACAGCCCCTGTGTTTCCGGCAGAAAAAAAAGCATCTCCTTTTCCTTCAACCAGAAGATCTATCCCTTTATGAATGGACGAGTCACCTTTGACGCGAAATGCTTTTGCAGGGGAATCTCCCATGCTTATTTCGGAAGAACTATTGATTATTCTAACATTTTCAGGCAGCTGACCATCGACATATAAAAGAATGTCTTTCTCATTTCCGACAAGCAGAACCGTCAGATCGGAATGCTCTCTGCAAAGCTCCAGAACTGATTGAACAGGAACAGCACATGCCTCATCCCCGCCCATTGCATCGACAATTATTGTTGCCGGCATTTATTTGTTTACTGCTCTTCGAGAGAAACGAACTCTTTACCCTTATAATTTCCGCAACTTGGACATATTCTGTGTGGTACAGTTGTTTCACCGCATTTTGGACATACTATTGTAGCAACAGGGCTCATTTTCATGTGTCCGCCTCTTCTTTTTCTTCCGCGGGCTTTTGTGTGTTTTCTTTTTGGAACCATTGAATCCTCCTAATTATGCTCAGACAGTTTCATCATTACCAAAGGTACATCCGCATTTTTTATCATTAAGGTTCACGCCGCACCTCGGGCATAAACCCTGACAATCATCACTGCAAAGAATTTTACCCGGAATATTTATTATAACCGTTTCTCTTACAAAATCATCCAGTTCAATGCTGTCACCACTGTAAAAATAGTCAACATCATTGGAAGATCTTTCAGGGAAAAGATAATATGATTCTGACACATCTGTGCAAACTTCCAGATCGGCTGCACAACGGTCACACAAAGTTCCAATTGTAAAATTCCCTTCAAATTTCAAGCAGACTGTTTCGCCTGCACGGTATGAGCTTACATCCAGTTCCAGACCCTTCAGTTTTGAACCGTAATTGAATTCCTCATTTTCATAAATGAATTCAACCCGCCTCTTTACAATAGAGTCAGTAATTTCACTAAGATAAAGCTTCATAATCTCAAAACAAGCAGAAAATCAACAGAGGAAATATAGTCTAAAAAGGCTGTTTGTCAAGATTAATACTGGAGCAACCTATTCTGTCGGCTCTTTAACAGAACCATCTTCAAATTTTTCAGTTGTACTAAGGATCTTTGTAAATCCTTTATCCTGTGATCTTTTAAAAATATCAGCTTTTCCGTCACCATCTGTGTCTTTTTCTATTCTTTCAAGAACTCCGTTTGAATAAAATTCCCAATAATCAGGGGTTCCATCTCCACTCTGATCAACTTCGATAAGAACCAGTATCCCCTTTTCATCATAAGTTTTCCATGTATCGGTTTTCTCATCAAATTGAAAATCAAGCTCTTTTTTCCTGACAATACCATTGACATAGTAATCCGTGACATCTATCTTTCCGTCAAAATCCAGATCTATCTCCTCTTTTGAAACAGCACCCGTTTCATCAAAATATCTCCAGACATCAATTTTAGTGTCCCTGTTGAGATCCATCATTTTTACATAGATCTGAAGAACAACTTCGCCGCTTTTCCCATTTTCTGAATGTATCTTCTTGAAAACATTGATTATATCCGGCTGTTTGTCTTTGTTTATATCATATTTCTTTATTAAGAAAAGTTTCGGGTCAAAATTAAGTTTTCCTCCTTTTGCGGTAAGCTCAGGTTCCGAAGACTTGGTTTCGCCTCCAACATTAAGTTTTTCGCTTTTTTTGCCGGCAGAAGAACAGGCAAAAATTAAAAAACAGATACTTAAAATTGATAAATATTTAATCATTTGCCCCTCTGAAATATAAAAGCTGGAGAAATACTAAAGCCATCCCTCTTAAAAATCAAATTTTTGATATTACAGATCTATTGTCAATCCATCATAGGCCGGGAAAATATAGTCAGGCAGTTTTTTAAGCATCGTATTATAATCAAAAGAGTGGTTCATATGTGTCAGAAATGCTTTTTCAGGTCTGATATCTTTAATAAGTTCAATGACTTGATCAAAGTTCATATGTCTCTCATGAACCCTATGCACCGTAGTTGCGACAGCAAGAACATGTACACCTTTGAGTTTGCTAAGCTCATGGGTTGAAATTGAACTGATGTCCGCCAGAAATCCAAAATTACCGGAACGAAAGCTGTACACTTCCATATTTCCATGAAAATGTAGAAGAGGTATCATCTCAAAATCCTTGAAAATTATCGTTCTTTCATTAAGAATCACAGGACTTAAAAAAGGTCTTTCGACATATTCATTCTCAAAAAACATATACGGAAATCTTTTCTGCGCATTTAAAATGGTCTGCTCTCCAGCAAACAGAGGAATCGGTGTTCCTGATATGAATGATGCCATTCTGATATCATCGATCCCGGCAATATGATCACTGTGTGGATGTGTCAGCCAGACACCGTCAACATGTTTCACCCCTGATCTTAAAAGCTGGATTCTAAGCTCAAAAGGAAGGTCCACTTGAAGAATAGTAGAATCTTTTTTCAGGGTCATTGAAAATCTGGTTCTGGCATTTTTCGGATCGTGCGATCTGCATACCGGACATTCACAAAACAGCTGAGGTACGCCCGTTGATGAACCCGTTCCGTTAAAAATCACCTGCATCAATTGAAAAACTTCCCGAAAAAACCTTTAATAGACTGTTTTTTATGAACTTCTTCCTCATAATCTTCAACCAGTTTCTGAAGCTGTTCAATCTGCTTAAAAAGTCTTATATTTTCAGCCTTAAGCCGCAAAATTTCATCTTTTTCATCATATTCAGACAACTTCTCTTCAACATCTTCTTTTTTTTCTGGAACAATCTCAGGCTTTTCTTCTCTTACAGATTTTTTTATTTCAGGTTCTGTTCTCTGCGAATCATTGACCACACTCTCCACAGTTTGCGCTACTGGAATTTCTGTGTGCTCAGAAATCACTTCAGCAATGGAAAACACTATATCTACCGGGAAAATAGTATCCGACTCAAAAAGACTTTGATATGACAGATCTTCGGCTTTTGTGACAACCTGAATGTAAACACCACCCAATCTTTTCAATGAGTCTTCTACATCAGAAATATTAGGAACTATTATTGACCTTATTTCATTTACGGCTGAATCTGTTTTCATGATCGTCAGAAAAAAAGGTTGGGGATTTTTAGGATCTTTTACAAGACAGTTCCTTGAAAATGAAATCTTTTCCGGAATATCTTTAACAACCACTGTCAATTTGACGGCTCTGTCTCTGTTCATGAAAGCTATTGACCCGTATTTATCAAGAAGATCCTTGATCGCGACACCTTTTTTCGCTTTTTCAGCATCTTTTTCAGAACCTTCTGCAACAGTTGAAGACAGACTGTCCTTTTCACCGGAAAGAAGACCCGAAAGCCTGTTAATTCCGCTTTGAGGATTGATATTGTTAGGCAGACAGAGATTCTTTATCTGAGAAACTTTTTCCTTAAAGAACCTTTGAGCTCCGAGTTCATCAAAATAAATTGCATTCTCTTTTTCTTCAAACTGGATGTTTCCCATCAGAAAATACAAAAGAGTGTTCGACTTCTGGCTTAAAAAATATGGCGCACCTGGAACTTCCCTGTCCAGTTTTTCGAACCAGTTTCTATACTTTTCGGTTTTAAGTTTTTTTATCATGTCAAGCGGAGTTGATCCGAAAAAGTTGATCGAAACATCATTTTCAAATTTTTTTATAAGAAGTGAAGTCTGAACAAGATTTTCAAATTCCTTCCTGACTATAGTTGTATCTCCCTGAAGTATCTGCTGTTCCGTTACATTAACATTAATTCCCATTAACTTCTCCTGATAAGATCACAGTACTTCACAGTTCTGTTTCTTCCGAGTCCTTTAGCTCTATACAATGCCATGTCGCACTTTTCAATAAAATCTTTTTCATTTTTTACTCTGTCTTCATGATATGATGCCACGCCCAGACTGACAGTAAATGAAGTTCCTGACACCTCTTCTTTTTCGCAATTCTTTCTGATCTTTTCTGCTGTCTGATACGCTCCGTCAAGATCTGTTCCTGTTAAAAGAACTATAAATTCCTCGCCTCCGAACCTTCCGACATAATCAGAAGATCTGACTGTTTTCTTAAGCAGTTCTCCGAGTTTACGGAGAATTATATCACCGGCCAGATGTCCGTAAGTGTCGTTTATCTCTTTGAAATGATCAATGTCAAGCATTATCATTGATGTAACAAACTTGTATCTTCCCGCTTTTTCAACTTCATTTGCAAGAATATCAAAAAAATGTCTGCGGGTATAAAGTTTTGTTAGAGAATCAGTAGTTGCAATCTGCACAAGTTCAGCATTATCATAAATAACACTTATGTTTTCTGAAAGTATCTCAAGGAATCTGATCTCGGCTTCGGTAAAATGACCAAGAGTTGAATCCCTTTCCAGATAGCAGTAAGCTTTTATCTCTCCTCTCATAAGAACGGGAACAGCAGCAACTGAACGGAATTCAGACCCTTTATCAGATGATGCTCCCGAAATAAAATCTATTCTGCCTGTTTTCAGCATTCTGGGAACGACCCCTGCTTTAAAACGGAATTCAGACATTTTGTGCTCCCTGTGAGATGAGTCAAGAATAAGATAGCTGTTCTCATCATTTTCATTTCCTACAAAAACTATTCCGCATACATCAAGGGAAAGGATATCTATTGTCTTTTTAACGATTATTTCGGTGATTCTGTTAAAATCGGTTCTGCCGGTAATTGATTTCACTATATCGATTATTGCGGCAAAAGATGCATTCATCGTATTGAGATGTTCTATCTGATTCTTTGTGTTGTAAATATGCATCTGAAGCTTTGAAACCTCTGTTTCAATAAGGGTTTTAGATTCTTCATTGCAGTTGACGAATTTTAATATCTCCCTTATCTTTGCAAACACATTTTCCGTGTCATCTCTTTCAAGAACATAAGATATTCCGTTGAACAGAGAATAAAAATGATTTGCCTGTATCTGAAGAGAAAATTTGATTCCGGACTGAAGATATTTTCTCAACAATGAAGATGCCGGTGCAGAATCTTTAAGAAAAAGTGCAGCATGATAATAATAGAGCATCTGAAAAAGAGAGTGCGAGCTTTTTATATCAGATTTTTCAACTTCCATAATCAGATTCATTGCAAAATCACGATTACCGTGTTTTTTATAAAAGATTATTTTACAGGTTATATAAAAAAGATAATTTGTCTGTTTGAACAGAGGAAATCTGTTAAGAAGGGACAGCAGCTTCTTATCCAGTTCAAAGAATACTTCCTTTTCATTTCCCGTCAGAGCCTCAAGAAGCATCAGAGAAGATGCAATTGAAACACTTTTCTGGGGATTTACAGTTTCAAACTGCTCATAGTATCTTCTAAGTCTGCCGCCGATATTTCTTGCTATTCCGGTTTCATTTTTAAGAAGTGACAGAATTACCTGAAAACTGTAAATGACTATCAGTTCCGGATCCTTGAATTCCCTTTTTGATATCTCTTCGGCATTATAAAGATAGTTGTCAGCAAGAGAAAACTCTCCTTTTATTATGGCGAGCTCACCGTAATTGCAGTAACACAACTTGAGAATGTTGGCACCGCTTCCCTTTCTTGCATACTCGACAGCTTTATCAAGGTAGAAGCGGACATCGTTCAATCTGCCGATCCTGTGGGAACAGTTCGCAAGATTTAAATAACTTCTTGTTATTCTGAAATTATCAAATATTTCCAGCGAAAGTTTCAGTGTTTCATGGAGAACGCCGTATGCTTTTTTCATCTCATTGAAATTCCAGTAATAAACGAAAGAAGCATTTAAAGCATCAATATAAAAAGCTCTGGAATCTATTTTTATTGAACTTTCTACAAGTTCATTCCGGAGCACCTCAAGTCTTGCAAAATCAGCATTTTCACTATAAAGCGAAAGATCGAAATGAAGCTGCTTGAGAGTAAACCGCCTTATAGGCCCGAAAAGCCTGTCATGTCCGTCCTTAACATACTTCAGCGCTCTTTTTAAGTGAAAATCGGCTTTAATATAATTATTTTCAGCAGAAAGATAGACATATGCTCTCAAATAATGCTTTACAGCTTTTTTATCCGGAGTGTCGGCATTATAGCCTGAAATGAATTTAGCTGCTTTTTTTGGATCTGAATCACCGGCAAGTGAAAAAACGAGATCCTCAAGAATAGTATCGTTCTTCCAGATTGAATAACTTTTTTCAAGCGGTTCTGTCGCTTTTTTATAGATGCCCAGCCTGAAATAGCTTCTGCCGGCAAAAAGATAGACGGCATAAAGTTTTTTCCCTTTCATAATTTCGGGGTTTGTTTCTATTATTGAAAGAGCTTCGTCAATGGATGATTCGGCAAGTTCCGAGTTAAGATACGCCATGAGTCCGCAAACAGACTGCAGATAAAGCTTCAAAGCTTTTTCGTTCTGTCCGGCTTTATTGAAATGATACGCCGCAAAAGCATAGGGATTTATATTCATAGAAAGATTTTCTATTGAATTGAGAATAAGAAAATCTCCCATTGTTGCATGGAGATAAGATTTTTCATCATTTGTAAGAAGAGAATATATTATCGGCTGAAAAAGTCTGTTTACAATATTAATCTTGCCGTTTTTGTAAATGACAACCAGATAGTTGGTCTGCAGAACACCCAGTGCAGAATCAAGTTCATCTTCACTCATTTCATCTTTTAAAAGGAAGTTCAATGCCTTTTTGGTGACGAATTTTTTATAGATCGAGCAGGCTTTTAAAACCATCTGCTCTTTTTTACTGAAAGAATTAATCTTTGTTTCAAGAAGATATTCCACCCCTTTTTCAGCAAGAGTATTGCCTTCAAATATTATCTGACCGTTCTTCGGAACTATCAGCCTTTCTTCTATCAGCAGAAACAGCAGCGACCTTGTCTGCTTTGCCAGCCCTTTACTGTTCCGGTATACCCATAGAAAAAGCTCATTATCTATAAAATCACCCGAAAGATTAAGACAGCTTTCAATATAATCTCTAGTTTCAGAAAAAGTGAACGGTGAAAGAGTTATTCTTGAAAAAGCCGGGATCTCAAGATTAGATCCGCTCGTGGAATCTATTGTAACAACTATAAAAATCCTGTTTGAACTTTCCACACCTGCAGAAAGCTCCTGAACGAGTTTAAGAGACCGTTTGTCAATGTGATCAAAATTATCAAGCATAAGAACCAGCGGTGAGTTTCTGGTTCCCATCCTTATAAAATCGCGGAACATGGAGACAAATCTGTAAAAATCCTCGCTAAGTTGAGGAAGATTCTTGACCGGTTTAACATTCTTGAATTCACCGAATTCACTGAAATGCGGAAAATAAAGAAGTATTGCCCCGCCCCATTTCAAAGAAAGCTGGAGCCTGTATTCCCTGTCAAGATATTCCCAGATAGTATTAATGATATCTGCGGCAAGATTCTGTGTCTGACTGGCAGAGAAAAAAAGCGACCGGAGATTTCTATGTGCTATCCTTTTTTCAAATTCACGCAGAAATCTCGTTCTTCCGGCACCTCTCGGACTTTCAATAATAACGGCATGATCCAGTGCAGTAGCTTCAAAATTATCAAGCATTTCAAGGAGTGCGGTCATTTCTATTCTTCTTGAAACAAACTCCGATTCATTGACCTCAAGATATTTTTTATTATCTGTCTGCTTTTCTCCTTTTCCTGAAATACCTGTCTTTATCCTTTCGAGAGCAGATAAAAGCTCTATCGTATCTCCAAAACGGTTTTCAGGATCAACCGAAAGCAGCTTTCTTATAACTTTGTTAATTTCGGAAGATGACTGCTTGGGAAAATTTATTTTTATTTCAGCTTCGACATTCATTTCGTCAGAGAACGGCGGCTTATCCCACGGAAGTCTGGAATAAAGAGCTTCGTACATTATAACCCCGAGAGAATACAGATCGGCTCTCCAGTCAAACTTCTTTCTGTTAATTATTTCCGGAGCGGTGTAGATGAATGTTTCATCCGCTTTTACAAATTTATGTTCAAAAACAGACATAAGTCCGATGTTCACAAGTTTTGCAGAACCGTCAGACCGGATAACAATATCTTCCGGTTTAACAGCTCCGTGAACTATACCGTAATTGTGAAGTTCAAGCAACGCTCTGGCAATGTCGGAGAAAATCGGGATGAGCTTGCTCAGGGGCTCACCTTTAAGCCTCGGCAGTGAAAAACCTTCAACATATTCAGCAGTATAGAAAAGCACGCCTCTCTCTTCAAAAAGTTCCAGAAGTTCAGCTATATGCCTGCATTTTATCTGGCTGAACACTTTGAATTCTTCACGAAGTTTTCTGGTATCGCCTTTTTTATTGAAATGAAGATTTGAAACGAGCTTTAAAGCGACATTTGCCGAAGCCTCGTTATCATTTGCAAGCCAGACTTCACCGAAAACAGTATTCCCAAGCTTCTTTTTCAGTTCAAATCTGTTTGCAAGCAGCGTGTTCTTTACCATTAAAAAGTCTCTGTGCGGATAAACAGGTATTAATTCTATATTCGCAGTGTGCATTTTATATACTTTACTAAATTTTCTCAATAAAAAGATTGGTATTACATTTTTTCTAAATATTTGGCGATTGGTGAAACCTGTGATATATACCAGTCGTCTTAGTTGGAGATGTTTGATAAAGAGGTCTGTATGTTGAAAACTATTCTTGTAAATGCAATTGCTCTTGGCATATTTTTTATTTCACTGACTGTTTCTGCTCAGGAAAATGGTGAAGGAAAGATTTATGAAGGGATGAAAATAACCCCTGAAATGTCAAAGAAAATTATTGATGAAATTACTGCCAAGTATTCAAAAATGTATGAGAAATACGCCGGTGTAAAAAGTACCAGACATGTAACTGTCAAATGGTATCACCCTAAAACGATGGAGCTCCTTGAAACCGAAAAAGTTGTCTACACAAGATGGGACGATTTTTATGAGGATCTGAAATATGAAGTTCTCGAATACACTGTCAACGGAAAACCGAAAGATCCGAAAAGTTACGATCCGAGAGAATCAAAACCGGGAATTCCCCATTTTGATAAAAACGGAGACAAAGAGTATATCCGTGAAGTAGTCGGTGTTGAAACGGTCAGAGGAAAGCTCGCCTATAAGGTCAAAGCAACGCCAAGAGTTCCAAAAGATGAACACTTTAAGGGGTTTATATGGCTTACTGTTGATAATTACGAACTCATTCAGAATGAAGGGACATCGGGAAAATCGAGATTTGCGGTAGATGCTCTTTATGTGAAATATCTTGCCTCAGATTTCGGAGATTATTTTCATTTTACCCACGGATACACTAAAGTTACACTCAATGTTCTGGGAATGTATAAAAGGATACTCGTTTTTGATTTTGAAAATAAAGACATCGAACCGATGCCGCTTCCAAGGAAAAAATAGGAGCATAACATGAAAACGATTTATGAAACGCTTATTGCCGTCCAGATCATAAGTGCCGTATTTACTTTTATTGCCTTGTATTTTGTTACAGCAGGATACGGCAGACATGCCAGTAAAAGCTGGGGATTTTCAATCAACCCGAGGCTCGGCTGGCTTTTAATGGAATCGCCAGTTGTGTTTATTCCGATATATTTTGCAATTACCGGCACTATCACTTCCGTTACCGGAATTATGCTTGCCATCTGGCTGACCCACTATATTCAGCGGACATTTATCTACCCGTTTCTGATCAGAGGCGAAGAAAAAATGCCGCTTCTGATCGTTCTTTTTTCACTGATATTCAACTCAATGAACGGATTTATAAATGGGTATTATCTATTTAATATTGCTGACTATTCTCTGTCATGGCTGGCTGATCCGAGATTTATTGCCGGAACTTTATTTTTCTTCACAGGAATGGTTATAAATATCCATTCGGATCATGTTGTCAGAAAACTTAGAAAAGAAAACGGAACAGGATATTTTCTACCTGAAAAAGGATTTCACAAATTTGTCGCAAGCCCTAATTATTTCGGCGAAATACTCGAATGGACCGGCTGGGCGATACTCACATGGTCACTTCCCGGACTTGCGTTCATGATATTCACCATGGCAAATCTCGTTCCAAGAGCAAACAAACACAGAGAATGGTATCGCAAAACATTCGGCGACAAATATCCGTCATCCAGAAAAAGGATTTTTCCTTTCATTTACTGATCACTGTCTGAATTTTAAATAATCCAGAATGATTTGAGAATCTATTGAGATCTTTGAGAAAGCAAAAAGCTTTTTTCCAAGATCTTTAAGCGATGCTCCGATATGGTAAACTGTTTTTTCATCAATGATCAGAAATCTGTCATGTGATCTTTCAAAAGTAATTACTTCTACTGCTTCATATTGTGCATTGTGTTTTTCAAGATCAAGCGTCAGCTGTCTGGTCAGTTTTGATGTGTAAATGGTTGCTTTTACACCTGAATTCCGTTTCGACAGCATTGTAAGCACCGTTTCATCAATATATGTCGATCAGAATTATAGAACTTTTTGCTTCTTTTATGAATGAAACAGCTTTTTCATAAGCGTCAAAAACCTGACCGTCAAAAAAGATTCCTTCTTTTGGTGGCAATACCTGATGAATAATAAGTTCAAACTTTTTATCATGCTCAAAGAGTTTTTCTTCAATCCGTTCAATCCTTTGATTCAACACATAACCTTTCATCAGATAATTTTTTAGTACTTGATTTGCCCATATTCTGAACTGTGTTCCTCTTTTTGAGTTGACACAATATCCAACTGAAAGAACAACATCAAGGTTGTAATAAATCATTTGTCTCGAAACTTTTCTGTCACCCTCAATTTGAACTTGTGCAATTTTTGCACAGGTTGAAAACTCCTCTGATTCTAATGTGTTGTAAATATTTTTGATGTGTTTGACGATTGATGACCTGTCTGTTTGAAATAATTCTGCCATCTGGCTCTGAGTGAGCCACACAGTTTCTCCATCCAGACGAACTTCAAGAGATGAAAAACCTTCTTCCGGCTGATAAATAATTATCTGATTCTGCACCAACGATCCAAATATATATTAAACTCCGCCTAATATAGCTACTTGAAATGTTTCCGTCAAATTATTTTTATCTGCCGCTTGATTAGAATTGATTTTTAGGATAATCTTCACTTGTTTTAATAGAGCCGATTTCAAAACTCTGAGATTTTCGAGAAAGCCGGAGTTATCATTC
>DAOQAY010000013.1:0-31288 GCA_035354435.1 bacterium | reverse complement strand
ATTTTGTCGCAAGCGACCCCACAACAATAAGGTCAAAATCCATTTTCGAAGGTGTGATTTTTCATCATGCCGGACTATTATGATTTTTTCCATTCACAAACAACGCAAGAAAACACTAAATTCTTGAAAGCATTTCTGTCGCTTTAAGTTCCATTTTGGAAAATCCAAACCATTTTTTGCCGAGGTCTTTGAGTGATGCACCGATGTGATAAACTGTTGAATCGTCAATTATCATGAATCTGTCATGGGATTGATCGAATTCCTGAATTTCGGCTGGTGGAAACTGTTCGTTGAACTTTTCTATGTCAAGTCGAAGCTGTTTTGTCACATTTTTCGTCAGGATTTTGAGAGTAACACCCTGTTTTCGTTTAGAAAAAAGCGAAAGAACGGTATCATCAACGAAATTGTCAATGAGAACGATTGATTTTTCTGCCGAACGGATAAGATCGCAGACAAATGTGTGAGCATCAAATATCTGACTGTTAAAAAACACGCCCTGCTTTGGCTGAAGTTGATTATTCTCAAGCGCTGTGAGAACTTTTTCGATTTTATCATCAGTTTCAGTCTGCCTGATCTCAAGAGACTCAAGTCTTTGGAATATCTGGGCATTAGAAGCGATGAAATGACGCATTTTAACAAAAGCTTCCATGATTATTACACTTATCCTAACTGCCGTGCTGCTTCTTAAAACAACAGAAAGCATTGCAACTCCAGTTTCTGTGAATGCAGTCGGATTTGTTCTTCTTCCTCCCCAACTTGAGATCACAAATTGTGATTTCAAGTTTGCAACCTCTTGATTAGAAAGGGTAAATTTAAATGAATTTGGAAATCGCTCCTCGTTTCTTTTAACAGCCTGATTGATGATTCTTGTTTCAACCCCATAAAAATTTGCAAGATCCACATCCAGCATAACTTGCAGACCTCTAACAGTGTATATTCTGCTTTGAATTTCATCAATTTGAATCAGTTCATTTCCGCCCATTTTTTCCTTCATTTTTAGACTCCTGAATTCAAAACAACGGAAATAATATATCGAATCACTGTTAGGATTTCAAGAAAATGGATGTAAGCGAGTTGTTTGTTGCAAAAATCCTGTTATTTCTTCATCCAGTGGGCATAAACGCCTGAATCGAGGGTTTTCTCAGCCGATCTTGGAAAGTTTGTTTTAGAATGAGATAAACAGGTTTTCAGCAGTCGATCAATAAAATCAAACATAAGTTTGACATTTCATTTCAGTTGTTATAATTTAAAGACATTTGATTTTGTTTTTAAAATTTCAGGAGCAACCAATGAAAGAGGTCAGGAATTTCCACAACAATCTGTTTGTAAAGACTTTTTCAAACATCATCAATGTGAAAGACTTTATTTCAGGAGCTTTACCGCCGGAAATTGTTGAAAATATTGATGCCGATTCTGCCTATGTTGAACCCACAAGTTTTGTTGAAGATTCTCTTTCAAGTCATCTTTCCGATCTGGTGATAAAACTGAAAGCTCATGATAGAAAAAGGGATTTTGATCTCTATCTTTTGTTTGAGCACAAATCCTACATAGATGAAAAAATTCTCTGGCAGTTGCTGAAATATCAATATTTGATGTTTGAAGAAGATAACAATACAAAACGAAAATTCAGGACGATCATCCCGGTTGTCTTTTATCACGGTCGTGGAAAATGGAAAGTTCCCAAGAGCTTTTCAGAATCCATTAACATCCCGGAATATCTGAAAAAATATGCACTCAATTTCGAATACATTCTTTTTGACACCAAGGATTTTGATTTGACGGTTGAAGATCATTTTGGAAAGAATGCATATCTTATGAGCGTGCTGTCACTTTTAAAGGACAATGGCAGAATGAATCCTGAAAAACTGGAAACAATCTTCCGGTATTTTAAAAAAAGCGGACTTGTAAAAGAATATGAAAGCCTAATTGTTTTAATCAGATACATCTATTTTACGAATCAGGTTGAAGAAAAAGAACTTGTGAATATAATGAAAGCCGAACTTGGTGAAGAAGCGGAGGAAATTATGCCGTCACTTGGAAATCAGATATTACAGAAGGGAATCCAGACAGGAATTGAAAAAGGTGCTTTCCAGAAAGCTGTAGAAACTTGCAAAGTTGCACTTTCAAAAGGGTTTGATCTTCAAACTGTTATTCAGTTGACCGGGCTTCCGATCGAAAAAGTTCTTGAAATTCAGAAATCATTGAAAATCAACTGATACCTTCCCCATCGATTGCGATTTTTTTTCTTTATTATGTCAAAATCGTCGTAAGCTTTTTTATTGTTATTTCTTCATCCAGTGGGCATAAACGCCTGAATCGAGGGTTGCGCCGTTTTCGGCTTTCAAGGTGAGATCGCCTGATTTTATGATGCCGGTTGCGGCAAATTTCATTGTGCTGAGTTCTTTTGCGAGATTGTCAGATGTGACTTCAGTGTCGTGGCACGAAATAAGTACAAAAAGCGGATCTTCCGACATGAGTCCTGAAATGAGATCAAAAAGATAGGGCATATCTTTTTTCAATGACCATGTTTTTCCAGTTTTTGATCTGCCGAAAGCTGGCGGATCGAGGATAATTCCGTCATATTTGCTGCCTCTTCTTATCTCTTTTTCCATAAACGAAACAGCATCATCAACTATCCATCTGATCTGATTTTTGTCGAGTTTGCTCGCTTCGGCATTTGCTTTTGCCCAGTTTACAGAACTTTTTGCCGCATCGACATGAGTGACTTCAACTTTGTGCTCCTCACTTGATGCGCTTGATGCAAAAAGGGTGGCAATGCCTGTGTAAGCAAAAACATTGAGGATTTTGAGATCGCATCTGGCATGTTTGATGTTCTTTTTCAGTTCACGCCAGTTTTCGATCTGCTCAGGGAACATCCCGACCTGACCCGTCGGAGTCGGTTTCAGGATCACTTTGATATCGTCAATGCTTATTTTCCACTCATCACGGAGGGAATTATCAGAAGAGAACCATGCGTTCGGCCGGTCTTTATTCTTGAAAAATATTCCGTTCTTTTCGTGCCATTTTTCAGGATCGTGTTTTTTCTGCAAAAAAGCGCCCAGTGCAGGTCTGTCGATAATTACTTCCCCGAACCGTTCAAGTTTTCTTCCACCACCGCAATCAAGGAACTCGTAATCAAGTTTTCTTGCCAAAGTATTCTCCAAATTTGTAAACAACCGTCTGAATTGTAACTGAATAAACATTTTGGGCAAATATTGTTCTGTTATTTTTGCATTTTTTGCTCAATATCATTATCATGACATAATTTAACACTGAGGTTGGCAGTGAAAGAGTGGTATCAGGTAATAGTCCCGAAAGATTATTCAATTGAGCGGTTCTATCAGATCGAGGGTTTTCTCGGATGCATGGAAAAGGAAAAAGTGCAGGTTCTTTATTTTGAAAAGAACGATGCAATGAAGAAACTGCTAAAAGGGCTTGATCTGTCGGTGGTAAACGATGGCGACTGGATCGAGAAATGGAAAGAATATTTTGTTCCTGTAAAAATGGGGTCTTTTACCGTTGTTCCGCCGTGGGATGAAAAATCGGGGAACCTTATAATCAATCCGGCAAGAGGTTTCGGCACTGGACATCACGAAACGACGAGGATTGCCGCAACACTCATTGAAGAAGTTCTGAAAACCGATGATTCCGTGAAGTCGCTTATAGATGTCGGTACCGGTTCCGGAATTCTTGCCATAGCAGCCGCAAAGCTCAGACCGGAACTCACTGTCGAAGGGATAGACAACGATAAAGACGCTCTGGAAAATGCTTTCGAGAATGTTGTGCTTAATGATCTGGTATGCAATGTGACTCTTTCAGATAAACCACTTTTTAAACATGAAAGGCCGTATGATGCGGTTGTTGCAAATATAATATCATCAGTCCTTTATTTTTTAAGTGACGACTTGAAAAGACTCTCTTCCAAATGGCTTGTACTCTCCGGTGTTCTTGACTCTGAATCTGATACTTTTTTGAAAAAAATGGAACTTGATGACTTTGAGCTGATAAAAAAAGTTAAAGATAATGAATGGAACGGATTTCTTCTAAAAAGGAGATAACATGGCCGGTAAAAGAAACGAGGAAACACAAAAATCCACACAGATCATCGATCTTACCAAGAGAACAGACCTTGATTTCAGCGGTGACAGGTTCATACTGCTTGAGATCTATGGTGCCAACATGGGTAAAAGGCGTGATATTGACGATGATTCGATTGTCATTGGAAGAGGTGATGACTGCAATATAATTGTAAACGACCCCAGTGTTTCAAGAAATCACATGAAAATATTCAAAATAGACAAGGTTTTTTATGCTGAAGATCTGGGAAGCACGAACAGGACTTATGTCAATGAAGACGAAATAAGCGGCATCCAGCGGCTTGAAAATGGTGACAGGATCAAGATCGGTAATACGATCTTTAAGTTCATTTCGAGTCAGGACATGGAAGCTGAATATTATGATCAGCTTTATCAGTTCTCAATCAAAGACGGCCTTACCGGACTTTACAATAGAAAATCTTTTGATGATAAACTCGAAAGCGAATTTTCAAGGTGCAAAAGATACGGACACAGTCTTTCTCTTGTAATGTTTGACATAGATCATTTTAAAAATGTCAATGATACTTACGGGCATCTTGCAGGTGATGCTGTGCTGACAAATCTGTCGAAACTGTTCGGCAAATACTTCAGAAGCGTAGATTTTATTGCAAGATACGGCGGCGAGGAGTTCACAGTTATTCTACCGGAAACACCTATCAACGGAGCACTTCTTACGACCGAAAGGATACGACTTGCGGTTTCACAGAATGAAATTTATATCAACCAGCACACAATAAAAATTACAATCAGTGCCGGACTTGCGGAATATAATCATAGCTATACATCACCTGCAGCATTGATAGATGCCGCTGATAAAAAACTTTACGAAGCAAAAAATAACGGGCGCAACAGAGTGGAGATGTGATGAAAGATTTCCTGGGTAAATTGATGAAGATCGAATTCGTCAAGTTCTGCATAACAGGCGGACTTGGACTGATAACCGATGTCGCGGTTTTTCACATTATGAAAAAGGTTCTTCATGCCGAAGAATCCAAAATAATCCTGTTTATAATCCCTGTTTTCGGATATACGGCCGCTGTTGCTCAGAACTATGTTATAAATCACATGTGGACTTTCAAGAAAGAGACCGATACAAAAAAGATCTCGACAGACCTGTTCCTGAAATTTTTTCTTGTGAGTCTTTTTGCCCTTGCACCGAGATATCTTGTGTATAAGGAAGTTCTTGAATATTTCGGAAGTACTAAATGGCTGTTCCCGGATATTGCAAATTTCTGCGGAATAATTGCCGGTACGATAGTCAATTTCTTCGGGTCTAAATTCTTAGTTTTCAGGTTCAAAAAAGATGAAGTTCGTTAAATATCAGGCCGTCGGGAACGATTTTATCATAACAGATCATGCCGGTGTCACTCCTGAAAATGCTCAGATTCTCTGTGACAGGCATTACGGGATAGGTGCTGACGGCGTTCTTGTCCACTACCAGACTCCGAAAGCCGATGCAGGGATGAAAATAATCAATTCAGACGGATCTGCGGCTGAAATGTGCGGCAACGGACTGCGCTGTTTTGCTGTGTATCTTATAAATGACTGCGGTTTTTCAAAAAATCCGCTGAACATTGAGACCGGCAGAGGCGTTCTTGCTGTGAAATGGGAAAAAAATGAAGGAGCTGAAATATCGGTAGAAGCAGATCTCGGACTTCCCGAAGTGATGAAAGATCTAAAAGATGATGAGTTTGCCGGAGTGAAACTCCAGACAGTTTCCATATCAATGGGAAATCCCCATCATGTCGTTTTTACTCAGACCGAGTGCAGTCCTGATAAAGTTTATGCAATAGCAAACCATTTTCAGCGCAACAACAGTTCAGGCATAGAAATGAATGTTGAAGTTGTCACCGACCTGAATGTGAAGAACAAAAGCGTTTTTATCGTGGTTCGTGAAAGAGGTGCCGGATTCACTCTCGGATGCGGAACAGGCGGAGCGGCGGTAATACATGCTCTGAAACTGAAAGGAATAGTGTATGACGGACTTTGGACAGTGTTTTTCCCGGGAGGAGAAGCAAAATACAAAATTGAAAGAAGCGGAACGATAACTGTAAGCGGAACACCGGAAAAAATATTCAGCGGTACTTTTGAAGAAGGTCTTTTTAATGGTTGATTTTTCAAATATTGAAAGCAGTCCTGAAACTTTAAGCACTTATAAAAAAGCGGTTGATTCTAATGACAGCCTGAAAACAGAAAATTTCAGAGGAAAGCCTCTTAGCCTGTATATCCAGTTTGTTTCGGAACTTTTTCCATATATGAAAACAGGTAAGGACATCAGACCTTATTTAAAGGATATGGTGGTAATACTTATCGGTGCTAGAAGATATTTTGATCTTGCAGTGATATATAATTTTTTGAAAAGTCAGAACAGGCATCATACCGAAACAGGTGCTGTCTATCTGCTGATGAAAGAGGTTGTCAACCCCTATGCAAACGACCTGTTCATACGATCTCTCACATACAGCAGCGGTGAGCTGAACGAGATGTTCTCTGATCTTTTCGGTAACGATCCTGCCCTGCTGATGGAGCTTATAAGCCACATTTTTAAAGAATACGGGCTTTTTAATGCTAAACTCTCAGAAAACATCTACAGGAAGTTTATCGATACCGCAGAAAGCGACATGAAAAGTTTTATAGAACATTCCGATACCAGATTTCTGGCATTTTATTTCTCAAATCTGCCGAGGCTCCCGTTCGTATCTCATAAACACATTGCAAACTGGACAAATCTCATTCTGTCTCATTCAACAAAGGAGACATACACAGCTAAGATACTTGAGGCATTGAAAGAGCATCCATCACTCGATTTTCTTCTTATTTTTCTTCTGTCTCCGAGAGAAAATGACAGACACGAAGCTCTCAGTCTTCTTAAAAGCTGTCTGGATATGGGATTGATCGAAGAAGGTGTTTTTAAAGCTGAAGCTGTATATTTTCTTGAAAAGGTCATTACAAGCCAGTTCTATGATTTTCATAACATTTCAAGGACACAGAAAGAGATCATTGCAACTCTTATTCTGACCGCAGGCGGTGAAGAACTGACAGTGCAGATACTTGAGATACTTAAAGAAAGAAACAGTCATGGCGATCCCAAAATTCAGGATACTAAGATAATATTTGTCTATCTTCTTGGAAAACTTGTCGATAAAAATCCTTCTCTTCTGAATTCATTGAAACTTATGCTTCAGGATTCATCTATCGAAGAAAATGTAAAAGAGGCGATACTGAAATCAATTTCCGCATCAGGATCGAAAAGGGGCTAAGGCTTTTTTTTTATTACAAGGAATTTGACCATAATAATGATAAGAAAAATAAGAACTGTGGCGTAACTTGTTGATATTCCGTAGAATTCAGGTGACGGATTTATCATTAAAAGATGCATGGCTGAAAAATATATTGATATGGACAGTCCCATAGCCATACCGGCAGAAAAAAGCAGGTTTTTAAGCGGTCTGTTAAGCAGAAAAATTGAAAGAAGTATAAGCAGAAACCCGTCGGCGGTTATGTAACAGCTGGGTATCCCGCTCAAATAAGGGCAGTATCCTCTGAGTTTTATGTCATTCAATATAAGCAGAGTGTTAAGTGCAAGTCCTGAAATTGCAAATGAAAAGACAACAAGATCTCTTACAGGCATGGAACAGCATCTCTTTTCGTTCAAATAAGACTCCATTTTTCAATTATTGAATACCATAACGGAAGTGTCACAAGAGAAACAATCGTTGAAAATGTGAGAATCCCGCTGACAACTTCTTTTTCTGATTGAATAAAATCTGAGAAGAAAGGTGATATTGCCGCTGAAGGCATTACAGATTCGAGGAGAATCACTTTTTTTGTGGTTTCATCCACATTAAAAAGCAGTGATGTTATAAAAACAGCGACTATTCCGAAAACGATACCTGTTACGACCCTGAGAACCGTTCCGAAAAAAACCGCTTTCAAGTGCACCTTTTTTATAAATACCGAAAATGAAAGTCCGACACTGAAAAGTATTGCCGGTATTGTAATTGAAGCAAATGAATCAACACTTTTTGAAAACCATACAGGGATCGGAATTTTGAAGTAATTCATTGAAAGTGCAATAATTACAACAACTATTGGTGTCAGCGCATTTCCCCTGAGAGCCGGCACAATCAATTTCATGGAGTTTCTGTTCAGATCTTTTCCTGACAGAAGAACTGACAGAATAAAACCGAGCATCAGAAAAACAGGCCAGAAAAGCACAGTAAAAAAAACAGCTCTGGTGAATCCAAGATCGCCATAAAAATAATAGAGAACTCCCCAGCCTAAATATCCGTAATTACCCATAAATGTGGTGATGCAGTAGCTGTTTGATGTGGTGATGTCATCTGATACGGTCTTTCTGGATAAATATACTGCCGTTGTAAACATTACTGAGATAAGAATAAATGCGGTTGAAGCTGGCAGAAGCTGTGAAACATCGTTGATATCGGCGTGATATAGATTTCTAAAAATTATAAATGGAACTGTAACTTTTATGACCAGTTTTCTTATTGCGGAGATATCACTTTCTTTAAATATTTTCAACTGCTTGAAAAACCATCCGAGAAAAATCGGAAAGTTTATCACCAGAACAAGCTCAATAAGACTCATAATCCTCTCAAATAAAGACATCGACAGTCTAAACCAATGGTAAAATCTGTCAAGCCAATATCTTGATAAATTACATTAATCCAGTTAGACTCCGGCAGTTAATTATAGGTTTTGCATGAAAAGAACGGTCTCGATAATTTTTTCACTTATTGTTTTTATGCTTTATTTTGTATTTTCGGCAAAAGGCGAATTCTATAATGTTTTCAGTGTGTTCTATCCTCGATTTCACATAATTCTGCTGATCTGTATTTTTGTTTGCGGATCATGCACTCTGTTCTGCCGTAAAAAACTCGACATTTCAGGAGAGTTCGTTTCCGGCGTACTGTTCTATCTGATACCTGTGCTGATGAGCATGACATGTTTTATTGTGAACGGTTACAGCATTGTTTCTCCTCAGCCTGAAGACGGGATTCACTATGTCTGGCTTGCAAAAATGATCTGGAACGGGAAACTGTTTCTTGAAACCCCTGATTTTTATGAACATTACTGGAATAATTTTATCACAATCTCTAACGGGAAGTATACTTCTATCTTTCTTCCCGGTTTCAGCTTTTTTATGGCACCGTTTGCCGCACTGGGTATTCCGTATCTTTTTAATCCGCTTCTTGCAGGGATCAACACCTATCTTGTCGGAAAACATGCTGCCGCACTGAAAGACCGCCGTACTGCGGTAATTGCGATGATGCTTTTTGCTTTTTCTACAACTCATATTCTGCATGGAGCGCTCTATTTTCCTCACCATTTCGGACTGATGCTCGTTCTGGTTTCTTCATACATAATTGTTCACAAACCTTATAATTCCGGACTTTATTTTCTGGCAGGGCTGATACTTTCCATCTCGCTTTTTGTAAGGACTCAGAATGCTCTTTACACCTATTTTGCGATTGCTGTTCTGATAATTTTCAAGGATAGAGCATTAAAACCGCTGATATGGTTCACCGTACCTTTTGTTTTTACCGGTCTTGCCCTCATGGGATACAACTATTATTTTACAAATGACCCCTTTATTTTTGTTCAGGATGTCTATTTTAATCTTCTCAACACAAGAAAATTCTGCCACCGTCCGGGATTCGGTAACGGATGTGCCGGAAATCATGGTGAATTCCTTCCTGAAGCAGGTGTGACATTTGAATATGCAAAAGGGATAACATTTTTAAGACTTAACAGTTTTATCCATAAAATATCGGTCTATCCGCTTATGCTGGTTTTTATAATTCCGGCGATATTTAAAAATCCGTACAAGTATTTTCTCTATTATTTCATGCCATTATGTGCAGTTGCAGCATATTTTACATTCTATATCGAAGGAAATTATGCCGGTCCGAGATATCTGATTGAATCGGGAGCACTTTTTCTCATTGCCGCCGCCTGCGGATTTACAGATCTTTATGAATATTTTATCAGAAAGAACAATGGTGCTGCGTTTTTTCTGGCAGGGTCGCTAAACGGACTTTTTGCCGCATCCATCATCTTTTTTTCAGTGACTATTTTTCCGGCAACGATTTTTAAAGCATTTGACGATTCAAAAGATCCGCAAAGAATACAAAAGCTGATTGTGGATAATCACATAGAAAATTCAATAGTTATGCTTCCTTTCTCCTTTAAGTTTCACTTTGATTCGAATCTTATTCTGTCTGATGATCCGCCCTATGACAGGCATGGCAATCTGATCATGTATTCAGGAGGCGACATTCTTGACCGGAATATTCAGAAATTTTACAAAGATACACAATATAAAGGTATATACAGAATTTATAAGAACGAAAAAGAATATACAGCAGAAAAGCTTGATTTTCTTGAAGATGACGGAATTTACAGAGCGGAATTTGAATCAAAGTTCATCCCTGTGAACGGGACACCTTATTTTATTCTGGCAGTTTTTGACAATGCCCCTTCAACTGACTTCGGCTTTTATCCTTCCGAAAAAGTGAATTTCAGTGTCTGGGCGCTCGGAGTATTGTTTAAAGGCGGAACTCAGAATTATTACGGATTTGAACATTCGGTAAAAAGAGAAGGAACTTACGACCTTGAATTCGCTATAGCCGCAACGGAATGCACAGTCGGGTTTGATATCGAAGTAAATGGTGAAATAAAAGCTCACTACAAACCGCAACCCGGACCGGTCAGAACAGAAATAATCAGTTTTTCCGGACACTTGAAAGCAGGAAAGAACTCGTTCAGAATAATTCCCCGGAATAACGGATGCCTTGTCATGGATTATCTGGAAATGAGAAAGGATCAAAAGCCCGTCCAATAGAATAGAATCACTAATATTGACTTCTTCAAGTATGTTCTTAAATTAAATACGGTAAAATGGATTGCTTGCAGGAGGAGAAAATGGCTAAGCCGGTGGAAATCAGAAATTTGACGAAAACATTTCGCCATCCCATGAAAGTATGGGACAAGATTGAGGCGGTTAAAGATTTCTCTTTTTCGGTAGAGACCGGGGAGATAGTTGGTTTTGTCGGTCATAACGGTGCAGGAAAGACAACAACGATCAAGATGATGATGGGTTTTATTGCTCCGACGGCAGGGGAGATTTCAATATTCGGTGAAAAGGCGGGCAATATCGAGATAAAGAAAAAGATAGGATTCCTTCCCGAAAGACCTTATTTTTATTCGGAACTTACTTCAATGGAGCTTCTGAAATATTTCGGCAGACTTTCAGGGATGAAGGGTTCCAGCCTTATCGACAAAGCTGAAAAAGTGCTGAGAAGAGTTGCTCTATATAATGACAGAAATAGGAAATTATCCAGTTATTCCAAGGGCATGTTGCAGAGAATAGGTATTGCTCAGGCAATAATTCATGATCCTGAACTTGTTATCATGGATGAACCGATGAGCGGTCTTGATCCTATTGGAAGAAGAGAAGTTAAAGAGATTATAAGATCGTTGAAAAGAGAAGGGCGGAGTGTCATTTTTTCAAGCCATATACTTAGTGATATCGAGAACTTGTCAGATAGAGTGCTGATAATAGAAAACGGTGTCAGAAAGAGTTTCGGAACTGTCCGGGAAATAGTGAAACCTGAAAATATTAGATTCACAATAGAATTCGGCGGACCGGATGAAATGAAAGATGCGGCTTTTTCACTTTTTAAAGGGATACGGGTTGCTACAGACAGATTTGTGATTGATTGTCCCGATCTTTTGGATTTCAATTCTAAACTTGCGACAATAGTTAAGAAAGGTTACACGGTCCATGATGCAAGAGGTTCGTATCCATCGCTTGAAGAGATTGTTTTCAAAGGATCATCGGAGGTGGGTCATGAATAGGATTTTTAATGTTGCATATTACACTTTTCTTGAAATGGTAAGAAATAAGGTTTTGTATATTCTTCTCTTTTTTGCCATGTTCATTTTTGTTCTCGGAATTGCGATAACTCAGATGACAATTGGCGATGAACTCAATATTATCAGTGACATAGGACTTGGTACAATTGAAATATTCTCTACGGTGCTTTCTATTTTTCTCGGCATTTCGCTTGTTCAGAAAGAGCTGTCACTGAAAACGCTTCATCCTCTTTTGTCAAGGCCGCTTTCGAGAGCTGAATACATTCTTGGCAAATTTACAGGAATGATACTTATGATAGTTTTAGAGATCGTTGTGATGTGTGCTATTTTTGCGGCGCTTCTTTTCGTTTACGGCGGAATAGGCAGATTTGTGACCTATATTCCTGCGGTCTATACTATATTTCTTCAGACGGCTACTGTAATTTCAGTTGCCGTGCTCTGTTCAACTCTGACAGAGCCTGCTGTTGCCGCAATGCTGACCATTTCATTCTATCTGATCGGAGCGACATCATACAATCTGGTCTATGCGATCACTGGCAGAACATCTGAAACTGTGGCAAAAGTCATTACAACTTTGAGATATATCCTGCCGGATTTCAGTCATTTCAATATCAAGGACAACCTCGTTTACGGCAGAGGTCTGGAAGGTCTCAGTATAGGATTTGCATCATTTTACGCCCTTTTCATAGTTGTAATAGTACTTTCGGTATCAATAATTTTCTTTAATACCAAAGAGATAAACTAACCATCCTTACTTGATTTCCAAACACCGGCAGATATAATATCCGAGCGTTTCAGGATTAATTTATCGGAGGAAGTAATGAAGAAGATTTTAATACTTTTTATTATGATGATAATTTCAGTCGCTTGCGGAACTAAGACCGTTGAAATAGGGAATCCTGATTTTACTGACAATGAAGCGGCAGGAGATGTTGACGCACAAGATGATTCTGACATTGACGAAGTATTCTCTGATGATGATTCGGTGATAAATCCTGACAATGATTCAGTTATAGATCCTGATGAAGATGCCGTGATTGTTCCTGACGATGATTCAGCAGTAGTTCCCGATGATGATACTGTTACCGGATGCACTATCGGCGAAAAGAAATGCGATAACACACTGGACAATGTTCTTGAATGCAATGTTGCTCATGAGTGGATTTCAGTTGAAGACTGCTCAGATCCGCTCAAAATGTGTGTGGAAAATCCTGTCGGAACATTCTATTGTGATACTTTGACATGTGAACCAGATACAAAATTCTGCAAAAATGAAGATGTCTATACTTGCAATGCTGATGGTAAAACCGATGTGTTATCAACAAATTGCACAGATCTGCAATATTGTGACACAACCACAGTTCCGGTCAGTTGTCATGATATGATCTGTGATCCGAACGAACTTTTCTGTGACTCTAATGTTCTGAAATTGTGCAGCAGCAATGGCGGCGGTTCAACAGTTTCCAAAGATTGCGGCACAGGGGTATGTGACGGAACATTGAAGGATTGTGTTTATACGGGGGATCTCGGCGGCACTGGAAATACCGCAAGAGACACACAAAAAAGAGGAAATTTTTTTAATTGCACTAAAAATGTGAAAGTGGTCGAATTTGCTCAAGGGTTCAATCTTTCTGCAAATACTGATCTGACTTGGGCAATATATGAAGCAGAAGGAGTTTCCACAACATATAAAAAGATTTTCTCTAAAACTGCAACTGTAACATCAAAAGGATCTGCTTTATATTCAACAGGAGCAATATCTGTTGATTTGAAAAATGGGAATAAGTATCTTTTTGTTACTGCATGGACTGGAAGCAGAATTTTTATAGACGGAGGAACACATCCTGTCGAAATGGGTTTCGGAACAAGTTTTGCAGGGCATTCAGGAGACAATTTAACGCCTAATGAAATGACAAATCCAGCAGAAAATATTTATGTTTTTAAGCAAAACATCAAATACATCCTTAGTGAATGATAATTATATCAATAAATTACAGGCACTTGTAATTGAAAAAGCAGTTTGTTATTGCAACTGTTGCAAAAATATTACAAAAAATACTAACTTTCTGCCAGGGTGTAATAGTCGCCAGAGTTCTTCTTGCAGAGGGAAATGGAACTATTGCAGCGTTTACGGCAGTTTATGCGCTGGTTGTTAATGCAACCACTTTCGGCGTTCCAAATTCATCAGCATATTATTTAACAAAAAAAGATTGGGATATAAAGACAATCAGTATGCTGCATTCTTTTGTTTTTGTTTTTGGCGGAATTATCAGCAGTTTAGTGTTGGTAATTGCTTTGTATTATCAGAATCTTTCAAATAATTACACAATAGTTCTGGTTCTTGTTTTGCAAATATTTATTAATAGATTCATTTCGAATACCAGTTCTATTGCCTTGGCTAATAAATGGATCGAGAATTTAGTTCTCAGGGAGTTTGTGGCTAATCTTTTGGGTTTTGGTTTTATCGTCCTGTTTATATATTTTCTTAAGAAAAATGTTGAATGGTTTTTTATATCGATTGCATTATCTGAATTTTTAAGTCTATTTGTGGTGTTTTTCTGGTTGAAAAAAGTGGACGGATATGGATTCAAATTTAACTTTAACGCTATCTCTGAATTTATCTCTCCGTTTTTCAAAAAAGGAATTATGTATGCCCTTCCTTTATTCATTTTCGGAATTAATTATCAGGCTGATATTATAATTTTAAAACATTTTGTAGTAAATTCAGAAATCGGCATTTATTCTATAGCTGTATCTCTTTCGGTTTTGCTTTGGTTCCTGCCTGATGTATATATGAGAATCGTTTTATCTCACAGCTTTGCATCTAAAATCAGTGATGAAAGAACATTTTCAAAAAAAATATGGAAAAACACGCTTAAAATCATGGCGATTTCTTTAATTGTTATAATTTTCATCTACTTTTTTGCGCCGTTTATTATTCCATTAATATATGGAAAAGAGTTCGCGGCATCAATTTATCCGTTTAAAGTATTGCTTATCGGAACATTTGCAATGATCGGATTTCACATGCTTAATGGCGATTTAATTGGAAGAGGCAGGCCGGGAATTGCACTGATTATTTTCTCGATAGCAGCCATAATCAATATTGCTGGCAATATAATTTTTATCCCGTATTTCGGAATAGTAGCTTCCGCATGGACATCATCGCTCACATATTTATTGGGAAGTGTGTCTTTTATGTATGTCTACTATAAGAAATTCATCAAAGAAAATAAAAAGGAATCTGTATGAGGCTTTGTTTTGTAACTTTCGTTTTTGGAGATAAATACCAGGATTACATTCCTCTTCTGATTTATTCACTTAAAAAATCTTATCCAGAATACCATGTTATGATATTTGTTCATAAAAAACTCAAAGAAGATGTGAGAAAACAAATTGAAATATTAAAATGTCTGGGATCTTTTGAAATAAAGGAGGATTTCCTCTCAAATTATGAATTTGATGCACCAAGAGGTGCTTCTGTACGGTGGATTTTGTGGGATAAATCTTTTTATAATTTTGAAACAATCTATTTTGTTGATATTGATATAATTTATGTTAAAGAAAGTCCTGGAATATATGAGCAGCATTTAAATCATATGTCTTTAATGAAAATACCTGTCAGTAATGTTTTAAGAAAATTTACCAGAAAATCCATGCTGGATATTTTATACATTGCAAGAATTTTCAAACACAAAGGTTTTTCGGGAGTTTATCATTTCTTTATAGATAAAAAAGTAATTAAAAGAGCGACCGGACTGCATTTTGTTCTGACAAAACCATACTACGAAAGTGTTTTAAAGATAATTGATAAATACACTGAATTAATTTTAGATTCTGATAAATTCAGAAAAAGCCGATTTGCAACAGTTGGCGGTGATGAAGAGCTTTTATATGATATTCTCGATAAATGCGGTTGGGCTGAGTTGATGCCTCAAGCAGAATCAAACGATCAAATGATGAGTAAATGTGCAGAAAATAAATATTACAGACCTCATCATGGAATTCATCTCGGAATTTTCCGGTCAGAAAAAGGGATTAAATCATCAAAAGACATACTTGAGCTTGAAGTTTACAAAGAATATTCCAGAAAAGTTCAGAAATATTTTTCCGATCCGCTATATATAGAAATAAGCAGATATTTTTCGAACAATATTGAAGAAGAAATTGAAAAGATTAGAAAATATTATGGAATATGATGAATAATCTGGTTATTAAATCTGAAAATATTGTCGGCATTTTTCTGACAATATACATTGTTGCAAACATTTATTTTATAAACACAACTCCGATTTACGGTCATATTATAGGACTGAGCCTGTTTGCAATCGCATTTACTGATTCTTTAGTTATCAAGAAGAGATCGTTGCATATAAATATGCCTGTTTTTGCTTATTTGATTTTTGTTTTCTGGGCCGTTTTAAGTTTTTTCTGGACTGTTAATACTGATAGTTATCTTGAATATCAACAGCGAATATTATTATGCGGGATAGTTGTTTTTTCATTATACAACATATTTTGCTGGTATAATGTTCGAAGCTATTTCCTGATGGGCATAATAATTGGCGGTTTTATAAATTTATTTATATTTCTTAACTTGTTTCCATATTACGGTATTAAAGTTGATGAAGACACTTGGCGGTTTGCCGGAACAATCGGCAATTCCAATGGATTGTCTAATATAATGTCATTTTCATTGTTTGCAACGATCCTTCTAACCAGCTTTTTTGCAAGAAATAAGCATTTCTTCTTTAGATTTATTATGTTTGTTAATATTCCTGCATGTATTTATTTAATAATTCAAACCGGTTCAAAAAAAGGGTTGATTTTAGCTGTTTCTTTTATTTTTCTTCTTTTTCTGCCTTATATTAAATCAGTAAAGGGAACCTTAAACGCACTTTTTATTTCATTATTTCTTTTTACTGTATTCAGTTACTTAAGTGAAGATGCAGATTTTTCCGAACAGCTCGAATTTGTTTCAAAAAGATTTGAGAGTGCGCAGGAAACGATCAAAGGTGACGAAGCCGAAGAAAGTACGCAATTGAGACTCTGGTTGTTGGAAAACGGTCTTAAATTATGGAAGGAAGAGCCTGTTCTGGGTGTCGGTTTAAACAACTCTAAATATTTTCTAGGTTCACCAGTTCACAATAATTTTCTTGAAATATTAGTCAATCTTGGAATTGTGGGATTTCTAATTTATTATTATTTTTATTTTCAGATTATTTGGGGTTCCTTTAAAATAAAGGATATTACTTTGAAAACATGTGTGATGTATTTCTTGATTGTTTTCTTTATTATGGATTCAACTTGGAGTTCCTATATAGATATGTTTTTTCTTTCGATCTTGACAATGATTATTGCAATAATTTATCATCCCGAGAATAATTTTATAAAATGATATCAATGAAAAAGAAAATAGTCTTTGTAGATCATACCCTCGGGGCCGGCGGTGCTGAAAAAGTGACAACGACACTTATCAGAGCTCTGGACTGTGAAAAATTTGAAATCCATCTTGTAATTATAGATAAACTCGGTGAGTTCGGTCATTACATACCGAAAACAGTTAAGATTCATGAATTGGGTGTAAAAAATACCAGAAAAGCCTTGTTCCCGTTCAGAAAAGAAATGAAGAAAATTAATCCGGATGTTGTTTATACTTCACTTTCAAGAACAACGATACTTTCCTTTCTTGCAAGAATCGGTCTGACTTATCGCATAATAGCAAGATATCCTACGATGCCTTCAATTGAGAAAAAAGAGAATCGGCTTAAAGGCTGGAGATATTACCTGATGAGACTTTTTTTCAGGAAAGTGGATACTGTCATTGCCCAGACCGAAGAAATGGCGATCGAACTTACAAGGTTCTATAAAATTAAAAAAGATAGACTGATCACAGTTTTTAATCCTGTAGATGAAAGAATGATTGATGAATCACTGATAAATGCGGATAATCCCTTTAATAAAGACAAGACCAATATTCTTGCTGTCGGAACAATTTATCCGGTCAAGGGCTTTGATGTTTTAATAAGAGCTTTCAAAAAAGTGGTCGATGAGGACAAGTCTTATATGCTTCATATTGTCGGTGCCGATTTTGAGAATAATTTGTCCGGACTTATTAAACTTGTTGAAGAGCTGAATTTGTCTAAAAATGTTGTTTTTCATGGATATCAGCAAAATCCTTACACTTATCTCAATTATTGTGATCTGTTTGTTCTTTCATCAAGAAGAGAAGGTCTTCCGAATGTTGTTCTTGAGGCTCAGTATCTCTGCAAACCTGTCGTTGCAACAAATTGCGTTCCTGTCATCAGCCGCCTTATTACAGAAGGAGAAACAGGATATGTTGTTGAAGTTGAGAATGTGGATCAAATGGCAGTTGCAATAAAAAACTTCAGAAAGCTTAAACCGGCAAAAATAAGAAGAGAATCCATTTCGAAGTTTATTGAGATATTTACCAATGAAATCGAACTTCATGAAAAGATGTTGAAAATTTAAGCGGAAACAAATTATGAAAGACATCGTGTTCATAGGTGGTGTAAGAGATTATCATATTATGGACTGGTACAGGACTGTCAAAAAAACAGTCTCTGACAGAAAGGTTGTCATTCTGACCGATCTTATAAAAGCAGAGGGATTCGATGTTCTCACAGAAAGAGATGATGTTGTTGAAAAGCTTTTTATAATTGACAGGTTTTTGTTTAAAAATCAGTCAAGTGTCGGGAATATATGGAGGAACATTGTCAAACTAATTGTTCTTCCAATTCAAATCTTATACTTGAGAAAATTCGCCAGAAAAAATAGAAATTGTGTTTTTCATGCCAATCCGATGTATTATATGCTCCTTTGCTGGTTATCAGGAATCAATTTTGTAGGAACCCCCCAGGGAAGCGAAATACTTGTAAGACCCGGACGATCGAAACTTTACAGATATTTTGCAGTTAAAGCTCTAAAATCGGCCAGAATTGTTACAGTTGATTCTGAAAGTATGAAAAAAGAAATATTTGAAATGAGCGGAGTGAATGCAATAGTTGTTCAGAACGGAATTGATGTTGCAGCAGTAATGTCTGAAAAAGAAAGTTCTTCAAGAATTAAAGTTGCTTCAGTAAGAGGCATGACCGATCTATACAGGATCAAAGAGATTTTATGGTCAAGAAACTTTTCAAAGACAAAACAGCCAATAAATTTTGCATACCCGTTTCATGATGATGAATATAAAAAAGAATTGAAGGGATTGTTTATTGAAGAAGATAAAGATCTCGGAAGATTGTCAAAAGAAGAGTTTTATAAAGTTTTGAGAGAATCTTTTCTTGTAATTTCTGTTCCGAAAAGCGATTCTTCTCCCCGTAGTGTCTATGAAGCAATTTTTTCCGGCTGCTGTGTGGCTGTTACATACAACAATTATGTTGAAGTACTGCCAGAATGTATGAAAAAAAGACTTTATATTGTTGATATTCTTAATGAAAACTGGTTGGAAGAAGCTGTGAAATATGCTAGAGGTGTTGCTGCCGGTGCTTTTAGTCCATCAGAGGCGGCAATTGAAATGTTCGATCAGGATAGAACAATAAAAAGAGTAATAAATATGCTGTATTAAGGGATGCAATATGAGAGAAAACAGTCATCAGGTCTGTACCAGTTGTGTGATGGATACAACAGATTCAAAAATTTCTTTTGATGAAAAAGGAGTTTGTGATCATTGCAGAACATTTTACAGGGATATTAAACCAAACTGGCACACAGATGAAAAAGGATTTGCCGAGATCAGGAAAATTGCTGAAAGAATAAAAATTGCAGGAACAGGAAAGGATTTTGACTGCATAATAGGGATGAGCGGTGGCGTTGACAGTTCTTATCTTGTATATCTTGCCAAAGAAAAACTGGGACTTAGACCGCTGGTGTTCCATGTTGATGCCGGCTGGAACTCTCAGACTGCGGTTAATAACATCGAGCATATTGTCGATAAGCTCGGGCTTGATCTATATACCGAAGTTATTGACTGGGAAGAGATGAAAGATCTTCAGCTTTCATTTTTCAAATCCGGAGTTCCTCATATTGATGCTCCGCAGGATCATGCTTTTTTTGCAATGATGTACAAATTTGCATCAAAATATAAGGTGAACTGGATACTGACTGGTGGAAATTATTCCACTGAATGTGTCAGAAATCCTCTTGAATGGATGTATTATCAGTCAGATTCAAGGCAGCTTCTTGATATTCATAAGAAGTTCGGAACTATTCCGCTTAAAAAATTTCCTGTTACAAATATACTCTGGCATAAGGTTTATCTTCCATATATAAAAGGTATTAAATTGATAAGACCTCTTGATTATATGCCGTATTTTAAGGAAGAGGCTGCTCAGTTTATGGTTGACAATTATGGATATCAGAGGTATCAGCAAAAACACTTTGAATCAAGGTTTACCAAGTTTTATGAAGGATACTGGCTATATGAGAAATTCGGATATGACACCAGAAAAGTACAATATTCGAGCCTTATTCTTACAGGTCAGATGACAAGAGAAGAGGCTCTTGAAAAACTCAAAACCCTACCGTATGACAAAGAGACGATAGCACATGAATTTGAGTTTGTTGCAACAAAGCTCGGCATATCTGTCAAAGAATTGCAAAGCTATTTTGATGCGCCGAATAAAACATATATGGATTATAAAAATCAAATGTTCATATACAACATCGGGGCAAAAGTAATGAGAATGCTCGGACTGGAGAAGGGGGGAAAGCGTTGATATCGATAGTTAATTACGGTCTTGGAAATATAAAGGCGTTCGCTAATATATATAAGAATTTAAATATTGCCTGCAAAGTTGTTTCAAGTGCAGAAGACCTTGCAGGTTCTGATAGAATAATAATTCCGGGAGTTGGCGCTTTCGACCATGCCATGAAAAGTCTGAACAATTCCGGAATGAGGGAGACGCTTGATAAAATGGTGCTTGAAGACAAAGTTCCGGTGATCGGAGTCTGTGTCGGTATGCAGATGCTGGCAAAATCAAGTGAAGAAGGAATTGAAAAAGGGCTTGAATGGATAGATGGTGTCGTTAAGCGTTTTGATCCTGAAAAACTCAGCAGTAAAGAACCGCTTCCTCATATGGGTTGGAATAATGTGATCATTCATTCTGACAACAGGATATTGAAGAATCTTACGGACGATCCAAGGTTCTATTTTCTTCACTCCTATTATTTTGAGTGTAACAATCCGCAAAATGTTATCGCAAAAGCAAAATACGGAGAAGAATTTGCCTGTGTAATTAATTCAGAGAACATTTACGGAATTCAGTGCCATCCTGAAAAAAGTCACTGGAATGGAATTCAACTGCTTAAGAACTTCGGAGAACTGTAATGTTGCATCCTCGAATTATTCCATGTCTTCTTGTGAGGAACAAAGGTCTTGTGAAAACTGTAAAATTCAAAGATGGGAAATATGTCGGTGATCCGATAAATGCGGTTAAAATATTTAATGAAAAAGAAGTTGACGAGCTTATTGTTCTTGATATTGATGCAACGGTAGAAAACAGAGAGCCTGATTATAAAATGATCGAGAATCTGGCAAGTGAATGCCGGATGCCTTTTTGTTATGGAGGCGGGATCAGGAACGCAGATCAGGCACAGCGGATATTTAATCTCGGGGTTGAAAAAATCGCCGTAAGTTCTGCTGTCACTGAAAGACCTGAACTTGTCTCTGAAATTGCAAAAAGGGTTGGAAATCAAAGTGTTGTAGTCGTTCTGGATGTTAAAAAGAAATTGCTCGGCGGATATGAAATCTATACACATAATGGAACGAAGAAGACCGGATGGGAGATCTTTGATTTTGTTAAAAAACTTGAAAAACTCGGTGTCGGTGAAATTGTTATAAATTCTATCGACAATGATGGAATGATGAAGGGTTATGATCTTAATTTAATTGCAAAGATCAAAGAAATTGTCCATGTTCCGATGACCGCTGTCGGCGGGGCAGGATCTATCAATGATATTGCCGGAGTGATCTCTCAGCACGGAATAATAGGGGTAAGTGCCGGCAGTTTGTTTGTTTTTAAAGGAAAGTACAAAGCAGTGCTGATAAACTATCCTTCAAAAGAAGAAAAGAATAACATCATAAAAATGTGATCATAGACTGAGACTCTTTATTATTGTCTTTACTCTGTCTGCGGTTTTTCCATCCCAGAAGAGCGGGATCTTCCCTTTTTTATATTTTCCGCTCTCGATTCTAATTACATTCTCAAGTATTTGATCAATATTAACGAGCATGTTTGTTCCTTCCCATACTGTAACAGGCCTTTCGGTGTTATCTCTGACTGTGAGACACGGAATTCCCAGATATGTCGTTTCTTCCTGAATTCCTCCGCTGTCTGTAACGACAAACTTGGAATCGAAAACTAAACTCATGAATGTTTTATAGTTTAAAGGTTCTGATTTTATGATCCTGCTTTTTTCAAATAATTCAGTAAGTCCAGATTGTTCAATGTTTTTTCTTGTTCTCGGATGAACTGGAAATATAACCGGTGTTTTTTCTGATATTTCATCAAGTATCTCTATGATTTTCTCAAGTTTTTTCTTATCATCGACATTGGAAGGTCTGTGAAATGTTACAACCGCATATTTGTTTTTCTCAACTTTAAAGCGCTGAGGGGCATTTACTTTCATTATTTCACTTCGCATCATTTCTAGCGAGTCGATCATTATATTCCCGACAAGAGTGATATTTTCTTTCGGGGTTCCTTCTTTTATGAGATTTTCATCTGCTTCAGCTGACGGTGTCCAGAAATAATCACAAATTCGGTCAGTGACCATTCTATTTATTTCTTCCGGCATCGTGAGATCGAAACTTCGTATTCCGGCTTCAAGATGGGCCACTTTTATCCCGAGTTTTTTTGCAGTTACAGAACAGGACATTGTTGCATTGACATCACCGACAACGATCACAAGGTCGGGTTTATCGCTGATGCACACTTTTTCATAAGCTATCATTGTGTTGCCGACTTGTTCCGCCTGAGTTCCTCCACCGACTCCGAGGTTAAAATCAGGGGAAGGAAGTTTAAGGTCATTAAAAAAATCAGCGCTCATATTTTTGTCATAGTGCTGTCCTGTATGAACGATTTTAATTTCAAAAGATTCAATCTCTTTCATTGCGTGATAAAGCGGTGCTATTTTCATGAAATTAGGTCTTGCCGCTGCAATAAGATGTATTTTCATTTTTTCACCTTTGCAATCTCTGTCATTATACTAAGCATTTTAATTGCAAGCGTTTTCCTGTCATAATCCCGAGCCATTTTTTTACACCCTTTTTCGAAAGAAGAATAAAGCTCCTTGTTTTCAGAAAGGTTTTTTACTGCTGAAAGAAAAGCTTCCTCATTTTCAGGAATAAAACATATTCCGGCGTTATATTTTTCAATTATTTCCTTTGATTCACCTTCAACACCCAGCAGTACCGGCTTGTTCATGGCTGCAGATTCAAAAATTTTCGATGGTATGACTGTCTTGAAGGTTTCGCATTTTCTCAAAGGAACAAGAGATACATCAGTGATCGAAATGTATTTTGAGATCTTCTCCTTGGGAACAGAATCAAGGAAAGTGACATTTTTCAGTTCAAGTTTTCCGGCGAGCGTCTTTAAATTCTTTTTGTCAGCGCCTTCTCCTATCATAATGAAATGAATATCTTTGTTTTCAATTTTCTTCATACACTCAAGAATAAATCCGAGACCATGAGCCATGCCGTGAGTTCCGATGTATCCGATTATGAATTTGTTCTTTAAACCGAGGTCATTAAGAAGCAGTTCATTTTTTTCAACCGGTTTGAAAAGTTCGACATTTGAACCGTTCGTTATTACATGGATTTTATCTTCACTTATTCCCCGTTCAATTAGATTTTTCTTGAAAGAATTTGTAACTGAAACTATTCCTGATGCTTTGCGATATAAAAAAAGCTCTACCTTTTCAAGGATTTTAAGTACAAATCCGTTTTTCATAGCTCCAACGGCTTTTATCGATTCAGGCCAGAGATCTCGAAGTTCAAATATCCATGGTTTCCTTTTAAAAATAGAAAGTTCCCATCCAGTCAGAGCTGTGAAAAATTGAGGAGAAGTGGCGACAATAATATCACATTTTATAAAAAGACCCGCCAGAAAAGCTGAAAAGGAAAAACTCATATAATCCAGAATCCTTTTTATAAATCCTTCGTTGGAAGAAATGTAGCTCCATACTCTTATTACAGTTATTCCATAGATCTGTTCTTTCTGCCAAAGTCTGTTCTTGTATCCAATGAATACCTTCCCGGAAGGAAAATTAGGAGCACAGGTTATGACTGTGACTTCTGCCCCGTTTTTAACCCATTCGGCACAATGCTCAATTGTTCTTGTGGCTGGAGCGTTGACTTCCGGCGGAAAATTATCTGAAATAAAGAGGATTTTCATATTTCAATCACCGTATTCAAGTCATTGTCGAACTCTATTTCAGCACAAACAGATTTTTTAGTAAAGTTAAACCCGCAACCATAGTCAAAATCAACTAATTTTATCTTTGAGGCATTCTCGAAACTGAACTTGATCCCGTCAATTAAAATAGTGTTCTTTCCCAAAACAGGGTTCGTTTCAGGCGCAAAGTGAAATCTTGCAATTCCAGAACCTTCGGAAATCAACCTGTCAGTGATAACTATGCGGTTCTTTTCGCATTCAAATGATCTTTCGTGAATGATCCCGAACCTTTTATATCCATTATGTGAAGCTTTAATGCCGTTTTCAGACTCATCCGTTATTTTAATTTCCGCCCTTTTCCCGACTCGGAATCCAGCCCACACATCCGATTGATTCTCATTTTGGATTGTAACAGTGTTGTGTGCAGAAGTCGACCGTTCAAGATTTCTTCTTTCACAAATTTCATAGGTAGAAGTTCCAGTGTCAACAATGACCTGATTTCCTTTAAAATTAAGCTCAAAAGTAAACATATCTGCATGACCGTGTCCCGGAATGTAGTCCGGTCCAATATTGCCGGCATCAACGATCATTTCATAGTTTTCACCTTTGTATTTTCTGTAGCCTGATTCTTTCAGAGTTTTATTTCCGGTAATAATTTCAAGATTTTTGGCATAAAAAAGGAGTTCTTTTGTTGTCGGGGATATCTCTTTTGAACTATCATTGAAAAGCGGAATTTCTCCATTTGAAAATGTCATGTTTTCCAACCATCCGGTCATCAGCGAAGCTTTTTTAATTAATAGCAGAAGAAGCTCGTCTTTTCTAAAATCATTGTTTTTTAAAATATTTATTGAATCAAGCACTCTTAAAAGAATTGTCTGGTGATACATCGGGCTGAGTTCAAAATGTCCACCGTCAGGGAGAATTTGTTCTTCCAGTTCTTTTCTCAATATTCTGCAGGCAGTTTCATATATTTTGTCACTACGGAAATAGACAGCTCCTGCAAGAAGAGAGAACCCGTTTTCAAGAAGATGGTTGCCCAGAAGATGATATTCAAGATTATTTATCAGGCGAAGATATTGAGCGTAAAGAGATATGTCGATCTTTTTATCGTTTATATTTCTATAACTTAGAAATTTTATCCAGTTCACGGTTCTTAAACTTGAAGGATATGGATCTTTCCCGTATTTGATATTATCATAATTATTAATAAAATCGTTAATTAATTCAAGACCTTTGTTGTCACTCATTTCTTTCTGATTCAGAAAATCGAAGTAATTCAGATTATAAAGCCAGAGTTTTCCATGATCGGAAAAATTCCAGTCGATTCCGGATGAAAACTTAGTTTCTCTATTCAAAAACCGGAAAGTTCCGTCATCAGAATATGACTGTATTTGAGGTATTGATCCGGAAAGTTTGAGGTGAGAAATGTTTTCCGGCAAAGTAAAATTGGTTGTTTCACCTGTCATCCCTGTTTTTGAGCGGAAAAAATAATGTATTCTGTAATAAATCTGAATAGGTTTCATATGTGTAATGGTTGAAAAAAACCTTGAAAGATTCAAATTGATGCCTCAACAGATGCTTTGCTCACTTCTATCAATTCTTCAAAACTTATGGGTGACGGTTTACCGTTTTCAATTGCTTTAACGAATTCCGCAACACATTCAAACTGACCTTTATCCTGTTTCCATAAATTCATTTTTGAAAAACCTTTCCACCCGTAACCTTTTAATTTTCTGAAGTTATCAAGCTGGAGTATTGCTCCGTTGCAAAAAATTTCCAGCCGTTCTTTCGGGAAGCTTTTGTGTCCGTTTGCAAAATAATGGACTGTTCCAAAAGACCCGTCTTTAAATGAAACAGTTATTGATGCTTTGTCACTTTTTATGTCAACTGCGGGGTTGTCACCCATATAAACGGTTTTTATTTCTTTTATAGCAGAGCCTGCGAGAAATCTTAAAAGGTCAATGAAGTGACATCCTTCTCCAATAATTCTGCCGCCTCCTGATCTTATATCCTGAGTCCAGTGATTAGAAGGGATTTCTCCTGCATTAACGGTTAAAATAAAGCTTTTAGGAGCGTTCGTCTGTTCAAGAAGTGCTTTCATTTTCCTGATCTGGGGCGAAAATCTTCTATTGAATCCGACCATCATCAGAGGTGCTTTATCTCCCAATGATCTATATTCATTCTCAATTTCTTCAAGTTCTTTAATGGTTAAAGCGAGCGGTTTTTCAACAAAAATGTGTTTTCCTTCCCGGAGCGCTTCAATAACATATTTTGCATGGGAATCGTGACGAGTTCCGATTACAACGGTGTTTATCAGGCTGTTTTTAATAATAATTTCTGTTTCTGTGCCGGCAACAGGTATTCCGTATTTCTTGGCATAAAAAGCCGGGTTGATGCCACTTGAGGCAACAACAGCCTGAAGTTGTGCTCCGGCTTTAGAAAATGCAGGAATAAGAGTCCTTCCGGCATAATTGCCTGCACCTATAAATCCGACAACGGCTTTTGAAGTTTTGTTGTTATTTCCCGGAAAGGTGACGGAATTTGAAAACTTGTTATTTTCCCTGTTTTTATAATTAAGAATGATTCCGAGATATTTTTCACTGCTTGTAAGCGTTGAATATGCTTTCTGTGCTTCCTGAAATAAAAACCTGTGTGAGATCAATGGCTTGAAATCCAGAGAACCATTCGAAAGCATTTCAAGTACTGCTTCAAAATTTCTTTGTTCGGTCCACCTTATATATCCGAAAGGGTAGTCATTTCCGGCCTGTTCGTAATTGGGATCGTACCTTCCAGGACCGTAAGAGCAGGAAACTTGGAAAGAAAGTTCTTTTTCGTAAAAATCAGCTCTCGAAAGATTTAGACCTGTAACTCCGACAAGGACGATCCGGCCTCTTTTCCTGCACATATTTGCAGCCTGACTTACCGGTTCATTGCTTTCTGTCGAAGCAGTTATGATCACTCCGTCGATACCCTTTCCTTTTGAGAAGGATTTCGCAATATCAAGAGGGTCCTGCCCTTTTGAAATATCGGCAGTTTCAGCTCCGAAAGATCTTGCCATTTCACATTTTGAACTGTCAACATCAATTCCGAGAACTCTGCAACCGTTTGTTTTAAGAATTTGAACTGTAACAAGACCTATCAATCCCAGACCGGTAACTGCAATCGTTTCGCCGATTGTCGGGTTTACAAGTCTGATACCTTGAAGGGCGATTGCGCCTATAACTGTGAATGCTGCTTCTTCATCACTTACATTCTCGGGGATCTTTGAACATAAATTCTTTGGAACGCATACGATCTCAGCATGATTTCCATTGTTCAGCACTCTGTCACCGACAGAAAATCCGTGAACATCTTCTGCTGTTTCAATAATCTTCCCGACATTTGAATAACCAAGCGGAATCGGTTGTTCAAGTTTGCTTCTCACTGCTTCAAGTGTGGGCATAAGTCCATCGGTTCTTATTTTTTCAAGTACCTGTTTTACTCTGTCCGGTTGGCTCCTTGCCTTATCAATAAGTCCGGATTTGCCGAATTCAACGAGCATTCTTTCTGTACCGGCAGAGATTAATGTTGTTGAAGTTTCAATTAGAATATGTCCCTTTTTTAAAATAGGAGCCGGAACTTCTGCGAGTTCAGTATTTCCGTTTTTCAAATTCTGTAAAATCTGTTTCATTATATCTCCACTGCAAAGACTTGGAATACCTGATGATTATAGAAAAAAGGTAATGGAATGCAAGGAACCCACGCAATTTGCCGGACTGAATTGAGTAATGGTTCACGGTCGGAAGTTGTTCTATTGACTCTATGGCGATACAATCTATAATATCAATAAGTTAATTTCGGACTGAGAGGTTTTATATTATGAAAAAAAATGTGATTTTTGTTGCGTTTTTGTGGGTAATTTGCGGGACGGTTCTTCTTTCCGGAGATGGTTTCTGGACTGAAATTCAAGATAACTCTTTTCGTACAGGAACATCTGATGTAGACGGGAACATATCAACTCCCGAGATTTTGTGGAAGTATTATCGGGGCGGATATGTTTCTCCGCCAAACGCTGTTGTGAATAACGGAAACATATATTTTTCAATCAACGGAGTTGTAAGGGCTTTTGACAGCAGTTTCAACAAACTGTGGGAAACTGAGAATTTCGGGGCAGGTCGTATTTTTAAAATTACAGACATTGATAAGAACGGAGATAAAGAACTTGTTGTTTCCGGGACTTCAGGGATAAGGATAGTTTCAGCTCAAACAGGTTTGATCCTTTCTGTAATTTCAAGTGAATATCCATCTTTTGTAAAAATTGCGGACATTAATGATGACGGTTATGAAGAAATAATTGTCAGGGGAAGATGGAGTGTTGCAGAGTTGAGGGCATACAGCTTTGCTGGCGGGTCTTCTCTGCCGGTTCTTCTATGGGAGATAAACGAAAATATTCCAAGATACGGTCTGGAAATAGCGGTCGGTGATCTTAATAATGACGGAAATAAAGAAATGATAATGGATAGAATTACCGGAGGACTTATTTCTGTTTTTAATTCATCAGACGGGACGCTTCTGCGCGACAAACCCAGAGTGCTCGAAGGAGCTTATGCTTATGGTCTTAATCAGATAATCAATGTTGATTCTGATGTTCAGAAAGAATTTATTTTTACAGGGACCAGTTCCACTTCTTCAAGCAACGGCTCATATGTTTTTGCTGTTTATGATTTTGTCGAAGACTCAATTCAATGGAAATATGAATACGGAAAGAATACTGCAAACAAAGGATTGAGGATTGTTCCCGGGTCGATAGACGATTTTAACGGTGACGGTATTATGGATGTTGTCGTTTCAGTTTTTAACGATACAATGGAAGGAACAGCTGATCTTGATGGTGTAAATGTTCCGGATATATGGACCACATTGATATATCGTGCCGATAACGGATTGCTTCAGGCAAAGATTGATAATATGTATCTTGAGGGTATCGCAGACCTTGACGGGAATGGAACATCGGAATTCATTTTGAAAAGCGTTCCTGATGCATCAAAGAAAATGAGAGAATATTCAACAATTTCGGCTTATGGATTTGCTGACGGTGATTTCAGGAAATTCTGGTCAAAAGACAAGTTGAAAGTTGTAAAAATAATGCCTGAAGACACTGAAGATGCCGGAGTTACATATGTTACCGATGTTCCTGCAACAGTTTCTATCGGAATTGCAAGAGGAATAATTGTAATTGAAGACATAAACCTTGACGGTATCGGAGATAAACTGTTTTCAATGAGCGGAACCGGATCAAGTGCTTCCACAAGAGATGTCACATATCTGCTTGATGGTAAAAGTTTCGGATTTATTTCAGCTACAGATTCGAATATTTTTCTTTCTGGAAATGAAGGTTATATTCACATATTTGACAGAGGGCCGGCACTTGGTAATGAGAAAACAGTAAAAACAGGGAACTTCAATGGAGATGTAATATATATAAATTCATCAAACGGTGGAAAGATATTAACAACTTCAAGCACTTATTCTCATGTTCTGCTTGATCTCGATAAGGCATCGGCGATAAACCAGCCGGAAATGCAGTGGTCACAGATCAATCAATACGGTCAGCCGCTCTTTTCGTTTGACAGCAATGGAGACGGATCACATGAATTTATTTCTCTTTATACTGACTCCGACGGTTATACAGATATCTACCTTCACGGTTCAAACGGAGGCTTATTGTGGGGGTGGACTTCAGGAAAGATTATAACTGCACCTTCAAATTTCTTAACAGGTGATTTCGACGGAGACGGATTTAAAGATATTGCCTTTACCTTTACTTCTGAAGAGGAAGGAGACGCTTTATATTCTTTGAAAGGATCAAGTGGAGATGAAATCGGGAGCTATTTTCCAGCTGAAAGCGAATCATATAACTATTCTTCAGTAATTACAGGGGACATAAATGGTGACGGAAGTGATGATATGATTATTTTTCACGCACCGAGAGCAGACATCATAAGCGGGATTTCCATAGAAAAACAAACTCAATTTGCAGTAAATAGATGGGCTCACAATCCTTTTGTTGCTGATTTCACGGGTGATGGAATAGTTGATATCTTTGCAAATCAGGCACAGGGAGATCAAAAACAGGCGTTCGATCTTGAAGGAAATGAAATATGGAAAATAGATACAAGTATGGCTGAAGATTCGTTGTATCAATATTATGCTCCTTATCCCGGCATATCAAAGATCGATGCAGATGAAGGTTATGACATAGCGCTTGGCGGAAAATTCGGAGATGTTTCTGCTTATTCAGGTGCTGACGGTTCTGTGCTTTGGAGAAGGTGCCTTTCCAATGGAATAAGTACAGATATTTCAGTCAGCATGATACCGACATCCGGTCTTTGCAGCGGAACAACACTTTCAAATATTGTTACTGGCGATATCGACGGAGATTCTATTGATGAATTTGTTGTCGGGGACAAGCAGGGAAACCTTTATGTTATTAACAGCGAAGACGGTACACTTGCATGGACAATGAAATTTGACGGTGCGATAGGCAATCCTGTTCTTGCTGATGTGAATAACGACGGAAAGATTGAAATAGCAACTGGCGCAGGTGACGGTTATCTTTATGCGATCGGGCAGAAGCCTGAAGTCACGGCTCCTTCATTTGTCAGAGATGTCGAAGTTAATATAGAAGGGGATATATCGGGAACAGCTGATATTGACGAAATGATAACAGGGAGCAGTTATGGCGGATTATGGCAGGCTGTCACAGGAGCTTTGAAATATCAGGTAAGGCTTACTAAGGCAGATGAGACCGTTTTGAGAGAAACTAAAGTGACAGGTGCAAATCAGGTCGTTTTCAGCGGACTTGCCGAAGGGATCGATGCGAAAGCCCACGAAGGC
>DAOQAY010000012.1:0-31396 GCA_035354435.1 bacterium | reverse complement strand
TTGTTGAGATGATTTCCGCAGCTTTTGTCACAGGTTCGACACCCTTTTCGCTATCGTTTTGCGGAAGCTGTTTTACCAAAAGCGATCTCAGCACTTTTTCAGCATTTCCGGTTTCGTTAGTATAAGAAAGAATGTCCATCAGCAGAGTTCTCTCAGGGACTTCAAGACTTTTTAAAAGAGACGATGTCACAGCGGCCTTTAAAAGCGCATCAGACTCCTTGTGACTGAAAGATCCTTTCACAAGATAATTCATGACAATAGCGATATCGGTCACCCAGTATGATTTGTCATATATAACGATCTTGTCTTTTTTAAGTGAAAAAGGAAGTGAAAAAACTCCCGGACACTGCTCTACTATTTTAACGCTTTCATTAAAATAATATTCCTTCGGATCACTGTCGGCCATATCTTTAATCCACACACCTCTTTCATCAAGATAAATACAGTCTGCTCCCTGAACAGCTTTATCTGCCGATCCTGCCGCATATTCAATGTCAGGAAGTGAATTTATGTTTTCGATGAAAAATGAAGCTGTTTCCCTGCCTTTCTGTCTGGTTTCAATGTTGTCGGCAATTCTGATATCTTTTATCATTCCGATCTCACGCAGTTTCAAATAATCTTTAAATGACGGAACTGCACCTTCCTTCCGCACATTAAAAAAGAACACCTGCGTAAAACTTTCAAGCAGATTATTGTTTTTCATATAAATGAATTTGTTGAAAAGATCATTGAGATATTTGTCACCCTGCCAGTCAATTCCTGTCTGGATATTTGATATCACATAAAAGAAAGATCTTATCATCATCATTTCATCACTTTCCGGCATTCCTGACTGAATCTGCCTTGAATAAGATGCTATAAAAGAGAGTGCGGAAAAAAAATTATCAGACAGTTTTTCAGTTGAAACCTGTTCTGTCTTTCCGCCGGGTATCAGAATGTTCCCGCCGGAACCGTTCTTCTGTTCTCTTTTAAGACCGCCGGTAATAATATTGTCAAACTCTCCGCTGATACTTTCTATTGATGAAGGAACTGTACCGGTATTCACCATATACATAAATGTCATCAGTGCGGAAAGATACTCTTCTTCTCTTAAGTAATATAAATACCTGAATACATTCTGATGCCAGGAATCACCGGTTGAATTCAGATAAGCTGTCAGTTCATTTCTGTCTGAATATTTTGAAGATGCTTCAAGATAGGAAAAGCATCCTGTCGATTCAAGGATGAACATTTCAGGAAAAATCAGCGACGGCTCGCAAAACAGATCAGTGCCGCTCTTTGCGCTGACGGACATAAAAATAAGCGTAATTACTGAGAATATTAAGATTTTAAAAGCTTTCAACCTTTCACTTCCTCTATGATCTTCTTTTTAATTGCGGAAAACTCATCATCAGTGATATTCCCCGATTCTAACATTTCAATAGCCGTAGATATTTTGGATAGAATCGGATCCGTCCCGAGCGAAATATCGATCCTGCTGTTAAGCATTGTGAAAAGACCGAATTCCGAATTGCTCATTCCGTACTTTCTCGCCTTTTTTGAAATAGTTTCAAAGTGTTCATCCGTACACATTACTTCGATCTTTCTTGTTTTCAACTGCCTTTTCTTTTCAATCATGTATCGCAAGCTCCAGATCAGCGATCATTTTGATAAAGTCTTCGTCAGGCTCCTTCAGGCTTTTCGACATAAAGAAATCAGTTATTCCCCTTTTCCGTTGATGCATATCGAGTATCCTTTCTTCGATAGTACCTTTGGAGAACAGTTTGTTCACTACCACTTTTTTATCCTGCCCTATTCTGTGAGCTCTGGACCATGCCTGCTCTTCCGCCGCAGGATTCCACCACGGGTCTACTATAATTACATTGTCAGCACCGGTCAGATTCAACCCGACACCGCCCACTTTAAGACTCAGCAGAAATACCGGAGTTTTGCCATTATTGAATTGATCGACAAGCTCTATTCTGTTTTTCGTGCCGCCGTCCATATAAAGATATTCTATATTATTCTCAAAAAGAGCCCGCGAAATAATATTGAGCATTTTAACATACTGACTGAAAATGAGAACCCTGCCTTCCCCGAGAATAATTTCATCAACCAGCTCAAGAACAGTAGCGACCTTCCCGGAAAGGTCAGGAGCGTCATCTATCTGTGCTGCAAGTGCAGGATGGTTTGCTGCAAGTCTGAGTCTCGAAAGTATGGAAAGCATCTCTATCTTGTTCATCGAATCTTTCTTCTCAAGGAATTCAGCTCTGCCTCTAAGAAGTACCGACAGATATATCTCTTTCTGCTTAGATGTCATCTCGACAGGATATTCCTTCACTATCAGTTCAGGAAGCTCTTTCAATATCTCCCTTTTTGTTCTTCTCAGGATAAAAGGAGCAGTCAGAGTACTCAATTTGTTGAGTTTTTCAGTATCAAAAGTCTTTTCCGTCCTGTTTATATCTTTTTTACTTCCGAGATAATCAGGCATTACAAACTGGAAAATGCTCCAGAGATCGCTGATATGGTTTTCAAGCGGCGTTCCCGTAAGAGCGAAACGGTAAAAAGATTTTATAGCTGTAAGTGTTTTAAATCTTTTGGTATTGTTATTCTTTATGTGCTGGGCTTCGTCAATTATAACTGTTCTGAACTGTTTATCTTTCAAATGTGCAAAATCATTTATCACCACAGCATAGGAAGTAATGATAAGTTCGCTCTCGGCATTTTTCCATTTTGCAACCCTTTCCTCGGGCTTCAGAGAATCAATCACGGTTCTTTTCATTTCAGGAAAGAATTTTGATATCTCTCTGTCCCAGCTCCAGATAAGAGTTTTAGGGCATACGACCATTGAAGGAAAATCTTCCGGTTCCGACTTTATCATTGCAAGGGATTGCAGTGTCTTTCCAAGCCCCATTTCATCTGCGAGTATACCGCCGAGTCCGAGATCTCTCAGAAGCAGAAGCCATTTCAACCCGTCGATCTGATAAGGTCTCATTGCACTTGTAATTGCGTTGTCCAGTTTTAATTCCGGCAAAGTTCCTTCCGACAGGGATCTAACTATTTCAAAATATCTTATCCTTGCATCTTCGGCGCCCTGAAAACTGTTGATTATCTTTTTATTCTTTGTTTTAAGAAGTTTCAACAGATGGGCCGTTGACATTTTATCTCTGAATTCAACAGAATCTGAAAAAACGAGTTCGGATATTCTATTTAAAAAACCGCTGCTTTTTTCAAGTACGACAGGGTTGCCGTCAACATCAATCACGACGGGATCGCCTATCCCGGAATTGAACTGCCTGACAGCACTGAAAAGTTCTGCTGAATTAATAAAGCCTGCGGATTCCGGAAGTCTGATATTGAACGAAAACCATTTCTCATCAGAATTTATATCAAGAACTATTTCCGTTTCATCGGCAACACTTTCATTTATGGTTATTTTCCTGAACTCGCCCCTTGTCACAACTTTGCAGAACGAATTGACGGCATTGTTGACATCCATTATTTCTGCAAGTTTTGAAACAGGTGCCTGAAAAACATCGCGGTTAAGTCTGAAACCCGAAGCACTTATTCCGGAACGGATCTTTTTTATCAGTCCTGCTGAAAGTGAATATACTTTTCCGCCTGAAGTGTAATTCTGTTCAAAATTCTTCCTTTTCTGGCGGAACTCTATGGTCTCCTTTCCGGTATCAAGCATAACTTTCATCTCAAGTCTGCCGTTTTCATACTGAACATCGAAAATAACCGGAGTGTCATCATCAAGATCAATCTTTATGAGATTGAGTTCACCCGTAAGCATTATTTCAGGAGCCAGATTGTCATTAAGGTCGGCTATCGCCTTTATGAGTTCATCTCTGGATGTATAATCCATTGTAATATTTATAAGTGTATTCAAAGTTTCGGAAATACCGGGAGAAAATCTGAACACAAGTCCTTTCTCTGTATCTATTGCAACACCTTCGTTCTCAAAAAAAAGAATACTGGTCATAAAAAAGAAACTTACCGTCCCTTTATCGATGCTGTAAAACAGATAAAAAGGTCCGGTCGATAGTTCAAGTTTCATTGAATTGTAAACAAATTTATCGGGAAAAAGAGAGATCAGAGTTGCAAGATGATTATTTCCTACAGCATCAATAAGCCTGCTTAAATGATTGTCGTTTTTGCTGTAATGTATCTGAATGTCACTTCCGTTGATCGAAAAGACGGCAGGAAAAACAGTTCTGACATTACCGCCTTTAGAATTCAGACTGGACAACTGACCAAGAAGGTCTGTGTCTTCAACAGCCATTTCATTATACAGAAGTGAAAGTGCGACCATGTGACGGCAGACTCCGCCGCAGCCTTCCGGACATGATTTTTTTATTATTTTACCGTTTTCATTAAAAGAAATATCTATCGTCCCTGATGAGCCTTTTTTATTCTTGCCCTTTACAGATACAGTTCCACTGTTTTCCTTTTTGGAAAGAAGTATTACTGATCTGCTGTGATATAGAGCACTTCCTTCCAGAAATTCATCGGAAATGATCAGCTCTGACAGTGGTATCGTTTTTTTCATTTATTAAAAATCAGATGTTTCATACCCTTTTGGAATAACGGGAATGAGGTCTTTCTTTTCAATTTTAGGATTATATTTCAAGTTTTTGAACTTAAACTGATTGATGTTCTTCAGCTGGTCGATAATAACAACGCTGTCTATCTCGTTATTCACTGCCACAAGAAAAATATACTTAACATTGCCGATAGAATCCTTTGGAGTGAGCTTAAGGAGTTTAGCACCGTCTTTTATCTCAATTCCGGTCTTTCTCGCTTTATCAATCGAAGCAGTGGAATCAGCAATATCAAATTTCTTTTTCACCTCATCAAGCCCCTGAAGAAAAGCAAGATACTCTCCGGCTTCACCGGCGGATTTTTTGTTAAGGACACTTTTTTTAGTGTGATAGATAAAAACTGTTTTTTCACTGTTTACAAAAGTCTGTTCTGTAAGTTTTTTATCAACAAAAGTATCCATGCGGATATCTGAAGGAGCTGAAAACAGTATCTTTCCGTTATCAAAACTCTTTTTTGCGGTCGAATTCTGCGTAAAAACCCTTTCATAATCTGACGAGAACGATTTTATGCCGGTATATTTTCCAAGAAGTACTGTCACCAGATCATCTTCACCGTAAAGACAGATAAAAAATGCAAAAATTGAGAAAAACGCCAGTGCTTTCATTATAATTCCCCTCTATTTATAAACTTCAATAATATCATTATTCAAAATATCATATTCAACAATCCTTCTGGTAAGAGGAGAGAACATGACAAGCCTGCCTGGAACTGCATTGAACATAAAGTTCATTATATCCGCCGAAGAGAAACCGACAAAAGGCACACCTGGATTTATTTTTATGAAAAATGAGGTTTCCTTTTCAGTTATAACATCATCAATAGTTTTTTTAATCGTAGCTGAGATCACACTGTCTTCAAATGAAAAATCATCACCTTCGTAATCTGATCTATACTCGGCACATCTTCCTGCAAACAAAGATCCTGAATTGTCATTTTTTGTAACCGAATACATCGATCCGGGAAAAAGTGCATAGCTCAGTTTCGTTCCATAGCATTTTTCTATCAGATCCGCATATTTATCAATTTTCACTCCTATCTCATTTGATGAAATAAGCTCTGTAATTCCCATTATCACATTTTCATTCCAAGGTATCGGACACGCCGATGAATTGTCTTTATTCAAAAGAACAACTGAATCTGTACTTATATCTACCATCCTCTGAAAATCAGCAGTGAGATCTTTTAAAACAGTACCTTCGTTGTTCATAACACCTTTTTCAGAATAAGAACCTTCAATTGTTCCTTCGTATGTGAAACGGTATATCACTGAAAACGGAAGTCCTCTGATCGCGGATACTTTTGTTATTGCCGGAATGTTGTCCGCGTCAGTCTTTCCATATTTCGGGAAAGATGAATATGAACTGTTTATATAAGGTCTCATTTCGTTTGTGTAAGCAGCGTTTGATGCCGCATCGGATTCTGAATAACTTGTTACGAGCCAGCTTTGAGCAGACAGATCATAAGCCATTACACTCCCTGTAGTTGTTGCGATCCACACAACATCACCATCTTTCGCATCATTGACAGAAGCTGTCTGATCTGCGTCATCATCAGATACTTCACCGTCCGAGTCGTTCAACCCTGATCCGTCAGAATCATCAGAACTGTCCGATACTTCTGCACTGTCAGAATCAGTATCAGAATCGCTGTCACTTTCCTCTTTTTTTACGAATATCGACACTTTCTCATTCATATCTTCATCAGTAAATTTGCGATATTCATAATTTACAGGATATTCCGCAGAAGATAGAGAAGAAACAAGATAGCCTTCGGGAAGCACTATCTGTCCGGTCTGCTGAAGCGAACTGTTGTAGATCACTACATTCTTTCCGCTGAAAACTGCAAATCTGTTTTTACTTATTTCAACCATTCCTCTGTTAACTATCAAAGGATCGGGGACATTTTCAATAATAAGTTCTGTTTCCAGCAGTTCGTTCACACTGTATACAAAACCGTTGCTGTTATTAAACAGATATGCTTTGCTTCCTGCGGTATTAATAGCTGAAACGGCAAAATCGACTTTATTGAACAGTGAATTGCCGTCAAGATCGATAAAACCGATGTAATTCTCCCCGAAATTCGAACCAGCAACGAAAAAGCCTTTCTTATTAAATGCTTTTACAATAGATGGATAAAAACCGAGAAGAACACTTTTATTATAGACCGGATCGTGTTTAAGATCTCTGCTCAGTTTTCTGAAAACGATCCTTCCTTTATGATTTTCATATTTTTTTGATTCATCTTTACCTTTCCAGTTTTCAAACTCAGTATATCCAGAAGAGGCGACAGCAATGAATGTTTCTCCCGATATTTCCATCGAATCACTTGAAACACCTGTTCCGCCGATATAAAGCCCGGTCTTTCCATCAATAGCATCATCAAAATTTTTATCTATTTTAAGTGCGCATCCGCTGATCTTCATCAATCTGGCACCATATTTATCGGTATTATCTGTAACAAGCCCGATGTAGGACACACTACCGTTTGTGCACTGAACATTTTTCAATATTGAAATTGAAGAAGGCTTTTCAAAAAAGTAATCATTTGAAGTCGAATCGCAACTGCTTAAAAGCAGAAATGCCGTCGGAATTAATATTGAAAACCACCTTGATGGCCGCTTCATTCTATCACCCCCAGCACCTTGTAAAAACTCTCTTGGGAAAGATCGATGTTGTAAATAACGACTTTGTCCTGAATAAAGCATGACACAAGCAGCATACCTGTAAGGTTATCGAATGCTCTTGACTGCACCTGATAAGGTTCGCAATCATCAATTTCTATCTCATCAATCACTTCATTTTTGCCGGAATCAACAATAGCAACCTTACCTTCGCTTGATAATGCGACAAAGACCAGTTCACCTTTATATTCGTTATCTTCACTTCCTGTGGTATATGGAAAAACAGTCAGTTCGCCAAGAGTTCCGTTCAAAGGAATAGTTTCAAGTATTTCACCGGTTTTATACTTACTTCCTGTAAGTCTGAACTTCAAAAGCTGCGGTGCAGAATCAATATCAGTGTCATCAGTATTGTTTCTGAAAGCCGCATATACAGATTCTCCGTCAGTTGAAGCCTCAATAGATCTGATATCAATGCCTTCTGTCGGAATATCAAGGTCTATCTCTATTGTTCCTACATTCATTCCGCTCAATGATTCATCAACCTCAATCGCTGTTATTGTCCCTGAAGTTTTGTGTGAAGCGAGATAATATCCAGAATTCGGATCAAATGTAATGTCCGTTATGCCTGAACTTGTATCTTCAGTTACCATCCCTTCCCAGTTCTCAAGATCGAATGCTGAAACTTCACCGTTTAAAAGGTGCGTCACAAGAAGCCTGGTGCCGTCAGAATTGAACGCAAGTGCATAAGGTTCTTTTTTTGTTTTCAGAACGGACGGAATGAAACCGTTTGTATCATCGATGTAACTTAACCTGTAACTACCTGATTTTCCACTTATTTTTAATCTGACAATACCGTTATAATCTCTTGTTGTGACATATACCATATCTTCATCAGCGCTTACCGCCATTTTTCCTGTAAGCGACGGAACTATCTTCGAGCTGAGAAAGACCGGATCACCGTCATCATCGATCTCCATAAGCACAAGATTGCCGAAATCGTACTTTCTGTTGAGATTGCTGCTCAGATACATAAAAGTCTTTCCGTCTTTAAATATGTAGAAGTCGGTAACTCTGTTGACCGAATCCTCCGGCGGAACGACAAGATCAGTTGAGGTTTCACAGGATACTGCCAGAAACAGCAGCAGTATTGCAATGACATTGAATTTTATGAACGATTTCATTTCTTTCCACCTTTTTTGGTATCGTTTTTATTATTTTTTTTTGCCGGTTTCGACTTCGTCTTTTTATCGCTTATCAGCTTCTTGAGCTCTTTTATCTGATCTGGAAACGCCGACTTGGGAAATTTTATAGCGACAGCATCAAGCACTTTTGATGCGACATCAGCTTTTCCGATATAAAAAAGAGAAAATGCTGTCTTGATATAGCTTGATTCAAGTTTGGCACAGCTCTCAAATTCGGCTTCTATTCTCTGGAAAGACTGGATAGCATTGTTATATGACTTATCGAGAAAATAGCTTTCGCCTGTCCAGTAAACAACATCACATCTCCGTCCTTTTGGAAACTTCTGCGAATAGACTTCCCAGCCTTTTCTTGCAGTTTCTCCATCAGTAGCGCTTTTTGTAAAATCGACAAGCTGGTTGTAACTTTTCTCTTCATTATCAGGCAGTTTTACAGAACCGCTTTTTGTCACTGTCATATTTTCGACAGGTTTGAGATCTTCCATCTGTATCTGCATATCTTTTTTGAGCTTCTCGTTCTCTTCCTCATATTTAACAAGTCTTTTTTCAAGTTCAAGAACTTTTTCCGATGACACTCCTCCTTTCTGAGTCTTTACATCAAACATATCGATCCTGCTGTTCAGGTCTTTGATCGTCGACTTCAGTTCATCAAGTGTTGAAAAAGAAAGACTCATCTTGTTGTCTGATGCGCTCTTTTCGTCCTGAAGAGCTTTTTCGATATCATCAAGCCTTTTATTTATCTTTGTTATCTCTTCTTTCAGATAATCCTCAACAATTTTAATTTTTTCATTATTTTCGACCTTTGCAGCATCAACATCCTTTTTGAGCGCAATACAGGAAGTTACTGACATCATTACCACCAAACAGCATAAATACCTGAAAACCGGATTCATAGAAACCTCTCAGCAAAATTCATCGGACCTTATTAAACGCAACATACTAGTCTTAAAACATTATATAATCAAATTTTTAGGGGTTAAAAAATTGACATCAAAAGACAAAACATTATTTTCACCGTACTGATCTTTTTTAATTGATTTTTACTATTGACAATGGAGTGTAAATTATGAAAAAAGTATTGAATTTAATGATGACCGTTTCTCTTTTGGGATCTTTGCTGACGGCTTGCGGTGGAGAAGAAGCAGATAATACAGTAAATGATTCTGATACAGCTGCTGCCGACAATGAGATTTTATCTGACGATGAAGCATCAGACGGATGCCCTGCATCTGACAAATTCTGCCATGAACAGAACGGTTTGAAATGGACAGATATTTCATCTGAAAAGATTGTCTGGTCAAAAGCAAAAGAAAACTGTGCCAGTCTCGGCGGAAGACTGCCGACTATTGCTGAATTGAGAGGACTTGTTGACGGTTGTGATAAAACTAAAACCGGCGGAAGCTGCCAGTTTACAGAAGGATGCCTTTCAAATGACTGTATTGCAGACTGTTTCTGCACAACGACAGTTGACGGATATTCAGTATTCGGAGACATCGAGTGGCTCTGGTCTTCATCATCAAAAGATGGAGACACAGAAAGTGCATGCGGCGTGGCTTTCAATAATGCGAGCATATTCTGCGACAGTCAAACTGGCTGGAATTACTACCGCTGCGTGAAATAAATCAATAATTTCAACAATCTTTATCGTTCTGACCGGAAGATATGGAAATATGATTTTTGTAGAGCCAGACCAGACCGATAATAGTTACCGGAATTATGTGGGACATGTGAAGAACTATTGCAACCGCCATTCTTTTTTCGTACAGTATCGAAAATGACTTTAAAGCATAGACTATCGCCGCCTGAAAAACGCCGAGTCCTCCGGGAGTCGGAGCCGCAAGCATTCCGAGATTTGCAGCGCAAAGCATAAAAAGATAACCCGGAACCGGAATATTAATACCGAACGCAAAAGAGATCAGAATATATACTGAAAGCTCAATAGCCCAGACAAGCATGCTCAGCAATGTAACGGAAAATATCTGCTTAGGAGAGTCAAGCGATGAAGCACCTTTGAGAAATTTCTCAGCGACATCAAAAAAGAAAGCCGTGAATTTTGGCAGTTTCTTTCTGAAAAACAATAGTGTTTTTAATGGTTTGTCAGAGAATGTGCCAAGAAGCACGAAAAGAAAAAGAAGAGCAAACATTGCAGAAGCCATATATGCGAGAGTCTTTACATTCCCCGGGAAAGGATAAAAAAATAAAGTTATGGATAAAATCAGTGCGATTGTAAGACCGTCAAATATTCTTTCAACAAAAATCGAAGCCAGTACTGAAGTCCTGCTTACACCGTTACGATTTCCGGTTATCCATGCTCTTGTAAATTCACCTATTCTGACAGGAAAAATATTGTTTACTGCATAGCCTGAAATTGTAAGCATAGTAAGTTCACGAAGTTCAAAATCCTTAAAATGCTTTAAAAGGATTTTCCAGCGGAGTCCTCTCACAATAAATGAACTGAGATAAATTACGATACCAAGAAGTATCAGCAATATGTTACCATGAAAGACATAATCGAAAAAGAGTTCGAAATCGAGATCCCGAAGCAGGAAAATGAAAAGGACTATTGTGATCAGAAATCCGGCAAGAACTTTATAATTATAATTCTTCATTGAGGCACCTTGTCGAAATTCTGTTTGAAAAACATCATCACTTTACCAAATTCTTCTTTTAATTCAGGCATTTTATCTTTAACAGCATCAAACTGTCCAACCTTGCACATACTCTCCATTTCTAAAGCACACTGCCTGATTTTTATTGCACCGATACTTGCCGATGAACCTTTCACAGTATGAAAATGTATTGTCAGATCTTTGTATTCACCGCTGTTCATGGCTTTTTCAATTGCGTCTATTCGGGAGCCGGTATCCTTCAGAAAAAGTTCAAAGAGTTCTGCCGCCCACGCATTGTCGTTATCTGTTGACATCATCAGGACTTTAACATCAACAATGTTTTCATCGACTGTACTATTCAAAACAACCTCTCAATTAATGCCTGGCATCATACTATACATTTTTGCAAGTTTCAACTTCAATTCTGACATTGCTGAAGTATTGAACACGGGACTTCTCCACGCTGATACAGAATTATTCTGAAACAACGGTTCAGTATCAAAATCAAGCAGACTTTCTTTTAAATGCGATCCATAAAGCAAAGTTCCCGGAACAGGCGAGAATTCACTCAGATATGGTCTTGCACCTATTTTAGCAACAATTTCAATGGTTTTATCAACTTCTTCAACTGTCTGACCGGGAAGTCCGCACAGAAGATACACACCCATCTGTTCACCGGCAAAACCGGCACTTCGCAACATTTCGACCTTTTCTTTGAGCTGATCGATATCGGTCTTACTGTCAAATCTTGTGAATGCAGTCTCAAAACCGAACCTGAGTTGCGGAAAGTCATGTTTTTTCAACACCTTGCATAAATTTTCATCAACTTCTTTAAGATGCAGACCGTTTGGGGTGTGGAACCTGAATTTCCCGACGGGCAATCTCTCAAGAAAATCAATGAGATATGATCCTTTATTTAAAAGCAGTGCATCATCATAGAAAGCAACATCGTTCAAGCCTGTAATTTTATTCCAGTTTTTGAGAAACTCCGCTTGATTTTCTATATTCTTTATCTTTACTTTAGGATTGAAAATCACACTCGAACAGTATGCACATCTGTTAGGACAGCCTTCGATTAAATTTACCGGAAAAAATTTCAGATCATTGACAAACGGATTATCAGTACCGGTAATTCCGTCACTTACCGGATATTTTCCATTTATCACTTTGACACCTTCTGATTTAAAAAACTCCGGCATCAAAGTTGCCGATATTCCACCAATCTCTATAGGCACATTTCTAAATTTTATTTTAATCATATCAATAAGTTGCAAAACAGGCCTGTACCAATATGTCATTCCTGTTGAAATCAATATCAGGTCTGGGGAATCGACATTTTTCAGGAGTTGCTCAATTTTAGCATCCGTCGCACCGAACCTGTTATATTTTCTCGGAACAAATTTAATTTCAGGCGGTTTGGGGATATCTCTTTTCCAGTATGAATGTCTCCCCCACGATCTGAAAACTGGCTGAATTGCCCCTTCACTTCCTGCATATTCACCGTCAAGAAGGTCAAGATAGGTCACTTCATTTCCAAGTTTCTGATAATGCTCCATGATTCTGAAAAGTCCAAGCGGCATCGCCCACAGGTTGTACGCCGTGAAATCTTCAACGGGAGGATTTATTGCAAGAATTTTCATGATCAGAAAGTGAAATGATCCGGAAATATCTCTGAAAGGAGCGCTTCCTTTTCAATTTTCTGAGTTACAGCATTGACAAGAATGACTCGCATTTCAGGATTGAAATCGGCAAGCACCTGACGGCACATTCCGCATGGAAATACTGCTTTTCCCTTGAGCTCTGAAGCAATTACAACTGCTTCAATATCATGCTTTCCCTGTGTCACAGCTGAGAAAAGTGCAATTCTTTCAGCACATACCGTCGCTCCGAACGACGAGTTTTCGATATTGACTCCGGCAAACAATTCGCCGCTTCCGGTGATAACAACAGCACCCACTTTAAACTTTGAATACGGAGCATAGGCATTATCTCTTATTTCTACTGCCTTTTTTACAGCAGTTTCAACTATTTTTCTATCCATCCTTATCCTCTAGGATCAGTGACAGAAACCGTTCCATCAGTCTGCCGAACTTTTCTTCTATCATTGCCGCATTTTCACTCACTTCTTCATGAGTCAACGGTCCGCCGGACATTCCTGCCGCCTTGTTGGAGATAAAACTTATTCCTGCGACTTCAATTCCTGCGTGTTTTGCGGCAATAACTTCTGGAACTGTTGACATTCCGACTGCATCACCGCCAAGAATCTCGACCATTCTTACTTCTGCGGGAGTTTCAAATGTAGGCCCGCTGAGAGCAAGATATACACCTTCTTTTACCGGAATTGAAAGTTCCATCGCCGATTTCTGGATAAGCATGCTCATTTTTCTGCTGTATGCGGTGGTCATATCGGGGAATCTTGTCCCGAAAACACTTAGATTTCTGCCGATAAGCGGATTGTCGCCCATCATGTTTATGTGATCTTTGATAATCATGAAGTCACCCGCTTCAAAATTACGGTTGATTCCGCCTGCCGCATTTGTGACAACGAATTTCTTTATTCCAAGAAGTATCAGCACTCTTATCGGGAAAACCACTTCATTCATCGAATACCCTTCATAATAGTGGACTCTTCCCTGCATGATCCAGAATGTATTCAAAGACTTGGGATCTTGAGCAAGTATCAGCCGCCCTTTGTGACCTTCAACCGTGGAATTTGGAAAATTAGGTATTTCATTATACGGGATTGTCAGCAGTTTTACCGATTTTTCCGCAAAAGAACCTAGACCGCTTCCCAGAGTCACTGCGAGCACAGGCATTTTAAAACCGCCGGCATTCACTTTTTTCTTAATAAATTCAGCTGCCTGACTTAGTTTTTCGAGCATAGAATCCTCATATTTCTGATTTTAAATAAACAACTTACGGGAACTTAACACCAAACTGATTATTTTTCAATTTTTGTGGTTTATAAGATTCGTCACTATTTTCACAATAATATCCTTGTCCTGCGGCTTTGATTCCGCAATCATCAAGGTTATTGCAGCAAGTGCGTTATCCGCGATCCTTTTTGTTCCATTTTGGCTATAAAGAATTCTGTTTCTGTCGAGAAAGTAGATAAACATTGCCGCTGCAATCCTTTTATTTCCATCAGAAAATGCATGATCTTTGACGATAAAATAAAGCAGGTTGGCAGCCTTCTCTTCAATGCTTGGATAAAGCTCTTTTCCATCAAAAGTCTGATAAATATTTCCCAAAGCTCCCTTGAAACTCTCATCTTTTTCATTTCCAAAAAGACCAGTATTGAACTTCTTTGCCATTTCGGCAACTATCATTGTGGCTTCGTTGTATTCAAGAAGATAACAACGGCCTTCTGTAACATTCGATATTTTAACTGACTGATGATCGTAGTCATCAAGAATTGACAATCCGTATGAAAAATCGGAAACAACTTTTATCAGCTCTTTTGCCTGATCAAGCTGAACCTGCTGATTAACAACAGTATTTTCAAGAAGTGCTATTGTTTTCTGAAGTTCGAGACGCTTTTCGACCTCTATCTCAAGTTTTTTTCTATTTACCGCATATCCTTTAACAAGGAAGTCTTTTAATATCCTGCTCGCCCATATCCTGAATTGAGTACCTCTATTTGATTTTACACGATAACCGACTGAAATTATTACATCAAGATTATAAAATTGTGTGTTGTATTTTTTATAATCTTCGGCAGTATGCTGGAATTTCCGGCATACTGAATTCTTATCAAGTTCACCTTCTTTAAATACATTGTTTATATGTTCCGTTATTGTCTTTCTATTTTTGTCAAAAAGTTCAGACATCTGCTTTTGAGTCAACCACACAGTGTCGTTTTCAAGCATAACATCAACGGCTGTATTCCCGTCTTCCGTTGTGTAAAGAATAATGTTACTTTCCAAAATAATCTCCCCAAAAAACAACTAACCAGACCACGGCATTTTGAAGCAGGGTTCATCAAAGAGCGAATAGTCCGCTTTGCCGTTGACAGCGAGTGTTCTGACAAGTGCGGCGTCTTTCAGCAGTTCTTTTGCGGTGTTTAGTGTTGCTCCGGTCCTTGAACGGTCATCGACAATGAGTATGCGCCTGCCGATATATGAAAAATCTATCGGAGAAATCAGTTCGGGGCTTTTACGGCACGGCTGGTGCATATCGTTCCGGAAGTTGATCACAATCGTTGCAACAGGACATCCGAGTTTCTGTGCAACAAGAGCTCCAGGCACTGTTCCACCTCTGGCAACTGCCACGACAAGATCGAACTCCTCGGTAATTTCAATGTTTTTCAATCTTTCAATGATCGCTTCAAATGATTTTGTTTCCATTATTTTCTGTCCAGATCTATCAGTTCGTAACTGTCGTTCCCAAGCCCTATCTTTTTTCCGTACTCGATCTGCGGACGCCCGGAAACTCCTGAGTGTTTGGCAAAAGCATCTTTTGTGTGAATTGCATCGTTGACCATATCAAACGAGGCGGCATCTATCGCAAGCATATCTGTCGAAACCATTATGCCGAGATCTTTAACAAATGGCTTTGCAGCTCCTCCCATACAGTCGCAATCAGGCGAAATATCGGCAAGAACATTGATATAGACCATATGCTTATTGTCTTTTATTATCTTTGCATATTCCACAAGCTTTTCCATAAAGGCCGGAGTGTCAGTAGAACCCCACGGAACACCGTAAACTCTGGTCGGGCAGACTCCGATGCACTTGGCGCATCCGATACATTTTTCAGGATCTATCACCACTTTGGGCTCAATTGTTATCGCATTTCCCGGGCACTGCAAAACACAGGCTCCGCACTTTGTGCATTTCGAAGTATTAACTGTCGGTACAGTCGAAGCGTGCATTGCCATCTTTCCAGCAATTGCACCCATTCCCATTCCGACATTCTTTATCGCACCGCCGAAACCCGCTCCCTGATGACCTTTGAAATGAGAAAGAACAACAATGGTGTCGTAATTATTCATATGTGAACCGACTATCGCCTTTTTAATGTGCTTGAGACCGGTTGCCGGATATTCGATCGTTCCTTCTGAATCGAGGATGTCGATCGGGGCATAGGTGAAGCCATGAGCTTTGGCAAGAGCAATGTGACTTTCGGTGTAACGCCGCTTGCTGACATAGAGAACATTGGTCTCGACAAAAGTTGCGTTGAGAGATTTCACCAGATCTTTCATCATTTCAGGCTTGACGAAGTATTTATTTCCATCCTCACCGAAGTGAACCTTAAGCCCTATCTTCTTACCTTTTACATCGGCACGGATCTTCTCAAAAGCCTTCATCAGACCGGCAGAAGAAATATCTTTTGTAAAATATACCTTCGCAGAATTTGTTTTTTCGGCAGGCATAGCACCTCCTGTAGTTTCAGGTTTCTTTTCAGCAGAAAGCATGACCGAAGCAAAAACGGCCGTTATTATCAAAACTATGCGTAAAAACTTTTCTGAGATCATTTTAAATTCCTTGTTTCAGTTCTTTTTCCAGGAATGATTTCAACTCTTCTTCAGACGGTAAATTCAACTTATATTTGCTTACAAACAAGTGGTCTTTTTCGTTTGCAGTTGCATATTCAACCAATGCTGTGTTTTTGTCAGTCACGAGCAAAATTCCTATTGGCGGGTTGTCGCCATCTTCCATCATGTTCTTTTTGTAATAATTCAAATATGTTACAAGTTGAGATGCGTGAGAATGATCGAAAGAATCAACCTTTAATTCAACAAGAACATGGCATTTCAATATTCTGTGATAGAACACAATATCTATGAAGAAATATTCATCACCAATCAGCACCCTTTTCTGTCGAGCTTCAAAACAGAAACCGTTCCCGAGCTCTACTATAAACTGCTGCAAATTATTTATCAGTGCGTTTTCCAACTCTGTTTCTTCAATTAAATCAGGAGAATTGATTCCCAGAAATTCGAATAAATAATGTGACTTAACAGCATCTTCAGGCTGTGCAGGTGTTATTTTTTTAGTGATCTGAGAAAAAGCTTTTTCTTTATCTTTAGATAGACCTAATCTTTCATAACTAAGAGTTGCGATTTGTCTTTTAATCTCTTTCACATTAGGTTGAGTTTTCAATATGAGCATTTCATAATATTTGCGTTTTGCCGGATCATCTATTTTTATAAGTTCAACAAAATGGGTAAAAGAGATTGATGTTAATATTTTGTTGTTTTCATTGAATTCTACATTTTGGAGATTCTGTTGTAATTCTTGGGTTGGCAACCCAACAATTTGATTATCAGATAACTCACCGATTTTACTGGATGATATTCCAGTCATGATTTTTTGGGTTAATGACCCGAGAATTTCAGGATAGACTTTATAAAACTGACGGCACCGCGACAACTCTGGAGCAGTAAGTCCTTTAATTTTTATCTTTTTTGCAATATTTGTAATAAGTGCAGTTCCATACTTAGCTCTATCTTCACCTTTTTGTTCAAATTCAACAATGTAATATCCAATAAGCCAGTTGCGAACGGTAAGCCCTGTGTTCACCGCTTTTACGGATCGCTCAGACAAAACCTGATGTGTGTTCTGTATGGTTTGTATAAGTTCTTGAAAATTATTTATATTTGTCATGGAGTTCCTTATTATCATTTATATCTTTTCAAACTGGCATATAATCTGAACGCCGTATTTTGCAAAAATGGCAATGTTTCCAAAACCTTGAATGCCAATTCCCTTTTTCTTTTCAACTTGAGATACTGCTCCATTTCAGTTGTTTTATATTCCGGGTCCATTATCTTTTTTGCAATCTCTCTGCCGCTGATAAGCGCTCCGGCTATACCTTCACCGGTCGTTTTCAATGGAAGCCCTGCCGCATCTCCGGCAAGAAAAATGTTCCCGAAAAACATCCCGCGATATCCGCAATTTATCTTCCCGCCTTTCAATTCTGATGTCGAATAATCTATTTCAAGGTCTGTCAGAAAATCATTCAGAACAGCTTTTGCAACATCCGGTTTCACCAGTCTGGAATTAAAATAGACACCGGCACTAATCGTTTCTTTATGAGGAAAAACCCACATATACCCGGTTTTGAGCCTTTTTGAATCGACCTTCCAGATCACATCATCATACTTCTGTTTAATAGTATAGGTAAGTCCGTTGCAGAAATCAGATTTCAGATTAAGATATTTTCTTACAACTGAATCGCCTCCATCAGCACCTACAAGATATTTAAAAAAATATTCATTCTGACCTGCAACTATTGAATTTTCCTTTACTTCTGTCACTTCAGTCCCGGGAAGAATATCAATATTCCGGAATTTAGATATTGTACTGCGCTGATAGTCTCCGAATTCGTTTCTGAGTATCGTTTTCAGTGGTTTTTTAAAATCAATGACATATTTTTTTGTACCGACTGATACTTTGGTGGAGCTGAAACTCCTTGAAATATTCTCAGGAATATCATAACTTTCGGCAAGATAAGTGATTCCGCCGCCGCATACCTTGTTACCTGATCCGGCATCTTTTTCGATAATAAGCACCGTGGTTCCTGAATTTGACAGACTTGATGCACATTCAAGGGCTGCGGGACCTGCACCGATTATTATGACACCATACTTTTCTTTCAAGATCACCTATCTGTTGACAACAACAAAAAACTCTTTCCCCTGCCTGTTTATCAGGAAAAGAACCGACTTGGATTTAGCTATCGTATTAACTACTTCGGCAATAGTTTTCACTCTGTTCTTATTCACAGCGACAATTACATCACCTTCCATAATTCCTGCCATGAAAGCCAGCGAATCTCTTTCTACAGAAGAAACAACTACAAAATCTTTTTCAACTGCAAGAGTCATTCCTATCTCTCCTGCAATTTTATTTCCTGAAACAGCATCCACTTCAGCTGATTGAAAACCGTCATCAAGTATAACATGCAGGGTCATTTTTTTTCCATTTCTGTAAAGCTCGACAGGAAGCTTCTGTTTGAGCGGACTGAAACCGACGGCATTTTTAAGTCTTGCAACACTTTCTGTCGGTTTTCTATTAAAATTAACAATAACATCGCCGGAGCTTATCCCTGCTTTTTCAGCCGGACTATCCTTCCCTACACTGCTGATAAGAACGCCATCGATCGACTTGTCCAGCTTAAGATATTCACGAAGATCATCATTAAGGTCCTGGATCGTTACACCCATAAGCGCTCTCTGGATCTTCTTTCCGGCTCTCAACTGACCGGTTATCTCTTTTATCATATTGGATGGTACTGCAAAACCGATCCCCATATATCCACCGGATTGAGAAAAGATCGCAGTATTCATACCCATAACCTGTCCGCTGATATTCATCAGAGGTCCACCTGAATTGCCGGGATTTATCGCAGCATCAGTCTGAATAAAATCCTCATATTCGGTGACATTCATCCCTGCTCTACCTTTTGCCGAAACAATTCCGAATGTTACAGTATGCGACAGACCGAACGGATTTCCTATCGCAATGGCGAAACTGCCCACTTTTATTTCATTTGAATCTGCAAACGCAAGTGCTGAAATATCACCTTTTTTGAAACCTTCGATTTTGACAAGTCCGATATCTGTCTGCGGATCTGTTCCGATAAGTTTTCCCTTATATTTTTTTTCATTGATGTTCACTTCTATCTTATCAGCTCCGTCAATGACATGATTGTTCGTTACGACATATCCTTCAACATCATCAATTACAAAACCTGTTCCCATCGCTTCTCTTTTAGGATTGTACGGCTGAGGATTTCCCCTGAAACCGAACTGCCTTAGAAAATCGAAAAACGGATCCTGATATGAACCTTGTGCTTTTCTTTCCGTCTTTATTGCGGCAACGCTCTTTTTTGCCTTTTCCGAAATCTGAATTATTTCTTTCTCAAGAGATTGGATGTCTGTTGCATTTAAAAAAGGTGTGAAAAATGAGAGTGTTACAATTACTACTGCGATCAATCTTAGATATTTCATTTTCTCCTCCTGTTAAAAAAACTACAGATAAAAAAACAATCTGAGATCAGATAATATTTCATAAATCTCAAAGTTCTCTTAATTTCTCTCCGGCAAGCAGATGCATATGAAAATGAGGTACGAGCTGTCCGGCATTTTTTCCTGAATTCACAACCAGTCTGAAACCTTCAGCACTGACATTTTCAATTTCAGCAATCTTTTTTGCGATTGAGAATATAGAACAGAAAATCTGACTATCGGATTCCACTACTTCATTTACAGAAACAATATGTTTTTTTGTAATTATCAGATCGTGAACTTTGTAAAGCGGATTGATATCTCTGATCACAATAAAGTTTTCGTCTTCGTATACCCTTGGAGAAGGGATCTTTCCTTCTATTATTTTACAAAAAATACAGTTTTCCATTTTTCACCTCTTTTTTTATTATTTTACCAGCTTAATGCCTCAGGACATTTATTAAACATTTCATCAAGCTCAGAATCCACCGAATTAAGCCATCCTTCGTTTTTATATCTTTGCATTTCTTTCCAGACCGTGGGATGAGCTTCTGTTTTTATTCCATCAATAATTTTACTTAATTCATCTTGAGCGGCATTCTTAGCCTTTCTGTCACAGTATCTATGCAATCTTGATTTAAAATTTTCATAAGCATTTTGCCTTGCTTTACGCAAATATTCTCTTTCATTCAGTCTGAGCACTTCATTAAAAGTGTATTCAGCTCTTTTTTTCTCTTTAAAATCAGTTGCAACAACAACAAATTTGAAAGTATTTTTCAAATCGAGTATGCAATAGTCCAACGGATTATCAATTCTTGGATTAATAAGAACATCTGTTCCAGCGGGTGGCTGAGTTGGAGTCTGACCTTTTGCTGGTGAAATGTTTACAAAACCGCCATTAGTATCAAAAATCGCATAGTTATTGTTTTTAGGACCATTACATGTTCCGCAGGCATAAAGATAGTTGTTCCAGTCGAAACATTTTTCAGGATACAAAGTTTTAGGTTTAATATGCTCCACTTCATCTCCGACAGAATCTTCGCAATACATACATCTTCTTGCTCCGCTGCACATTGAAGTAAGTTTTTCTTTTACATCATCAAAAGCTTTATTACCTTTTTTGTTCTTTTGAGAAAACAAAGATTTAGCTTTTTTAACTTTATCAGGAAAAGCTGTCAGGCTGTCTATTTCCTGCTGAAATTCAGCCAAGGCTTTAAGTGTTGTAAGATAAAGATTTAAGCTGCTGATTTTAATCATTTTTCTTCTTATTACCCGTAGAAAAAATAGATATTAGACCATTTCTTTCCGTATTCTCTTTTTTACTAATTCCACCCTTCAATGATTTAATATTTAACTTAGCTAAACGATCAAGCTTTTCATTAGAATTTTCTGAAATAGAAACATTAGCACCAAAAATTTCTGTTCCATATGCATCAAGAACATTTCCAAAAACGAGTCTGTTTTTTTCTATCCCTTTAACTTCTCCTGATTTAAATTCACTGCCAGGAGCTGCCAACCTCCAAATTGATCCTTTTTCACATGCTCTGCAAACTAAAGGACTGTGAGTTGTAACAATAAATTGGATTTTAGAAAAATATTTTGTAAACCACTGCCCTATTCTTGTCTGCCATGTCGGATGAAGATGCGCATCTATTTCATCAATCAAAACAACACCGGGAAGATCAATCTTCATTTTGTTCTGCTTAATATTTCTGAAAACATCATCTATTCCATAAGTTAAAACCATTTGCCTGATAAGTTCAAAAGTCATGCTTAAAATTGATCTATATCCGTCACTCATCTGAATGACTTTCGTTGGATTACCATATCCGTCAAGAAAAACTATATCCCCGTCAACATCTACTTTCTCGAATTTAGCATCATGAGGAAGAAGCCCGGAATTATTTATAAATTCTTTGATATATTTAAAAATTTTTTCTGATTCATTATTATCATAAGTCACTTCGGATTCACTAATGCCTTCAAAACTGCTGTTTTCTTTTTCTTTTAATCTTTTTCGATCCAGCTCTTTCAGCCAATCTATTGATTCTGCCAAAGCAATGTCCTCACCGAAAACACTGAGATGGGAACCAGCTTTCGGTGATGAATAGAAAATCTTATTCCATTTATTGTCGCCACCGGTAAAACGGCGGAAAGGTCCATAAGCCACGGAAAACCATCCCTTATTGCTACTCCAGTTATAGTTCGTCGGTTTCATAGATCTATCCGCTGCATTCGAGGAAAATTCGATTTTCACCCCTTTACGCATAAAAATGAATTCATTTTTTATGGGTCTTTTAGGGGGTCTGGTCTGAGAAGTTCTGTCAATGTCTTTATCATATTTAATTTCCAGCGAAATTGATCCTTTTTCGCTTTTATAATTCAACCATTCCTTCCACACAGGAAAGATTGAATGTATCTGTTCCGGTCCGATGAGAACTGCGGCAATACTTCTTACAATAGTAGATTTTCCACTACCGTTATCACCGATCAGTACATGCCAGCCGGCAGGACTCTTGAAATCCATCCTAAAATCAGCAACGGAACGGATATTCTCGATTTTAACTGATGTGATGTACATAAATTTAGCTCCTTTTATTTACCGACTTGAAATAAGATACATAAGCCAGTGTCATGGCAAATGAGAACATCAGTGAAATGGTTGATATCTGAGGAATCTTCAATCCGAAAGATATTGCAAAAAGTGAGATGGCAAAAGGAAAAGAACAAACTATTACACCTTTTATCAGTCTTGCTTTGACTTCCCTTGAAACGACAATGAAGTTCATCAGGGTCGTCACGAACGGTTTCGCAAGGAAAATGTCACCCTTTTCATAATCATTTCCGCCCCAGAAAAGGTTTATTCCTTTTGTTTTTAAATCTTTTTCACTGATTACAATGTCAATGCTTTCAATGGCAGCAGCATCGAGACTGTCCATTACTTTTGCACAATTCTTCCATATCTTCGGTTCAACAGGGGCGCATATAACTGAACTTATACCATATTTCTTTTCAAACATTTCAAGAAGCGATGCATTTGTCGAAGGGCTGATCTTTTCGATGGCGTAATATCCTGCGATAATATCATTCATGACAAGTGCTATAAACGATCTTTCGTCTTTTTTATCCGGAAGGACGATCCCGTCTTTCTTATAAATCCCTTTTGCAAGTATCGTCTTCAACGGAGCCATTGCAAGGGTCGTACCGTCTTCGAACTTATGAGAGAAAAACCCGTCCTTTTTTACAGTTTCAGCATAATCACCTGACTGTTCGGCAACAGCATTCAACTTCTCGACCATAACAAGAAAATCTTTTTTCGAAAAACCTGCTATCGTCTCTATTCCTGAAAGATTTAAATGAGGGAAAGTAAGAAATGAATCTGTATCAAAAATCAGTTTTCTGATAACTGCGCCATCATTAAAGAACCGAAGATCGTTCAACACAACGGACAGAGCAGCTGTTGTAATAATAAAGTTTATAAAAACAGCAACAATAACCGCTAATGGAGCAGGTGAATATATTGCAACAGCCATATAAAGCGCACTTTCAAGATTTCCCGTGTTTAAGTAATGTATAAATGAGAAAAAGAATACCGCGAAAAGGAATATGCCGACTATTTTAGGCAGATAGACAGTTTGAAGCGGAGTTTCACCTCTTTTACTCGATTTGAAAAGGTATGACATTATGACAATGACAGGAATGAACCCTGAAACCTCCCAGCCCGGCATCTGTTCGATCAATGAAAGATAAGATGAAATGGAAAAAGGAACAGCTATAAAAAGAACTGCGCTCCATGTTCTCCTTATTCCTGACCGGATAAGCTTATAAAAAGAATAAAGATACACCGGAGTAAAATAAAAAATCCCCATTTCGTATCCGCTCTTTTTAATAAAAACAATGCCGATGACATAGTATAGATAGATCAACAGCGAAAAAATAAAAACAGAAATAGTAAAATTGAATTTTCTCATAACACATCCCGGATAGTTAAAAAATATCAGCCGGTCCTTTTCCTTCCCTGACAATTTCATATTCATCGGAATTCAGTCTGATAATGGTTGTCAGTTCGGCGGGAATGTATCCGCCATCCACTATCATATCGACATAACCCAGCCATGCCGGAGCATCTTCAGCCGGATCATTGAATGACACACCGTCCTCATTTGATGCCGTGGACACGATAAGCGGTTCCCCTATCTGCTCAATAAGCTTGCTGATAAACACACTGTCAGGTATCCTTATGCCGATTTCACGCCTGTTCTCAAGCATTATTTTCGGAATATCACGGCTTGCATTAAGAATGAAAGTATACGGCCCCGGCAGACATCTTTTCAGTAACGAAAAATGTCTGTTATCAATATCAGCATATTTTGCAATATCGCTGAGATCCCTGAAAACGACTGAATAAAACTTCCTTTTTTTTGTCTGTTTTATCAGATTCAGTTTTTCAAGAGCGCTCTTTTTTCCTATCTTTACAGCAAGAAAATATGCCGTGTCTCCCGGAAGAAGCACAACTCCGCCGCTGTTTATGACATTCGCGATCTTTTCCAGTGTTCTGGGTTGAGGATTCAGAAGATGAACCTGAACAGTCTCCATTCATTTACTCCGTCTTAAAGAAATATTTTTTCAGGAACCCCGCAAATTTAACAACTTCAGGGTCAAGGCTGTTAAGCCCTTCAATAGTGATATTTAACTGCATAAGTGCAAACCTGATGTCGGGGACAATTGCAAACGCATAATAAAAAGATGCTTCATCAAGCTTTGAAACAAATGATCTGATCTTTTCGGAATTCTCTGACTCAAGTCTGTTAAATATCTCAAGAAATCTGCTCTGAAGATTTTCACGCATACCTTTTATAAACTTGACTTTATCCTTGCCCGTAAGTTTCAGCGTGGAACTCATGGATTCATAAATACCTTCACCGACACCGCAAATCGCCATGAAAACATTTCTAAGAATGTCATATTTAAGTCTGCGGATATCTGTGTTCAGTGAATCAGGACCGAAAATTATGCAGGGGATCTTACCGGGGCTGATCTCAAACATAGTTGCAAGATTTTCGTCAAAAACAGCATGAATATCTTCAAATCCGGTTGCAAGCTTAATCTGTTCGAGCAGAAGTATCAAAGGTCTGTGGGAAGATCCGTTAAGCGGTTTACCCGAAATTTTATTTTCATCTCTGACACCTGAAATCATTATTCTGGCATATTCCTTAAAAAGATAATCTATCTCATTGAAACCTGCCAGATTGAAAACATCATCCATTTCAAGGGAAAAAAGTCTCGAAAAAGAATCTTCGCAATTATAGTTTTCATCTCCGGATTCCTTCATGATACTGCTGAGAAAACAGATGGTTCTGCGGTTGTCCTTTTCAAGCACTATCAATCTTTTCAGGGGATATGTCTCTTTCTCAATAATCGAATTCATGACAATATCTTTCAGAAGCTTTTTCTCTTCATCAAAATTACCGTTCTTCCAGGCAAGCTTTGACATCATAACAGTTTTTGCAATATCACCTTTTATATGTGAATTTATCAACTGCCCGGCTTCTTCGACAAAACCGTCCTTTATAAGATTTGTGATATGTATCGCCGCCGCCTCTTCATCTCCTTTTTCAAAAAAATATTTTACCGCTATCTTTCTGCAATTCTCAGACATATTCTCTACAAAGAATGATTTTACCTGTCTGTATGAAGTAAATCCGTTAAAATCATCATCTGTAAGATCGATCTTTAAATCTATCAGGAATGTCAGCTTTCGTTCAGCCTGTTCACTATTCAAAGCTATCAGCGATCTGACCATTACGACAGAATCATCAATGAATCCTGCATTTTTCATCAGAGTTGCCAGATCCAGACCTTTGCTGAAAAGTATATCCATATCCTCATAATGCGAATTTCTGAAAAGCTCCATTGCATTGGTTGTGTATCCTGCGGCAAGATATATATCGAGAAGAAGTTCTTTGAGCTTCGAGATAAAAGTCCCGTTCTGTTCTTCGGCAAGTCTTCTGTTTATTTCGGCAATAGATGCATCATAATCAAGACTTCCTGCAAGAATGCCTGAATAAAGCTCGAAAACCGAATTGTCATCAGTCATTTTTGAAATCTCTCTCAAAACATCAAGAGCTTTCAATTCATTACCCTGATTTATAAGAAGCTGTGCATATTTTGTACCATTTTCAACAGTTTTTGATTTCTCCCACCGGGCTTCACATATCGGAACAAGCAGACTGTCCTTGCCTGAATTTTTAAGGAATGATTCATAAACAGCCGTATATGATTCAAGCTGTTCCTGAGGTGTCGACTTATATCTGAGCTTGTAAAGGTCAAAAAGCTGTTCGCTGTCCAGCTGTTCTGAAAGCATTTCTATTGATGCATCAATGAACCTGCACTTTTCAACCGGATCTGAAAGCTTCCGGGTATAAGCATTTCTCAAGAAAAGTATTGTCTGAAAGTCGCCGTCTTTTATATATATTTTCTCAAGAATTTCACGGACAATATTGAAACACTCAATATCCGAACCGCTCATAAGGATATTCTCAAATTCCTCTTTCATTTCAGGATTATCAAGCCCTCTGAAGAACATCGCCCATACTTTCCGTTTGTTGTCAGGCTCGAACTTCAGATAATATTTCAATATAGTCTGGATACCTTTATAGTATTTCTCATCAAGATATTTCTCGACAAGAAGCATCAATGCGGTCTTTTTTGAAGAGTTCTTTATCAGATTATCTATAGAAAATTTTCTTTCGAGAAGATTAATTACAAACTGTTCATCAGGAGAAAGCCTGTAACTTGATGAATCCGGAATCTCACCTTTCTTTTTGAAAAAATAAAGATCTTTCCAGAGTGAATTGTCACATCGTTTAAGGTATTGTTCAGAAATATTGGAAGGATCGCCGGTTTTAATAAGATCTGTGAAATGTTCAATATCCCTTTCAACAAAACTGCCGTTCCCCGAGCCTGAAAAATCAGCCAGCCCTTCTATCATTCTGAGATTTTCACGAGCCATAATGTTATCCGGAAACATTTTAATGATCGCTTTAAAAATATCGGCTGACTCTTTGCTCATATTGCTGTCGCGGTAGATTATGCCAAGTCTTGTAAGATAATACTGCCTCGTTTCTGAATCGGTATGCGAAGCCTCAAGAAGCCTTTTATAAAGAACAATAAGATTTCCTATATCCTTTTTTCTCATGTAGATCTTCTCAAGGTACAGAAGCGTCGGAATGTGATCGGGTTCAATTTCAAGTATCTCCATGAAACATTCCATCGCCCTTTCCATATCTCCCAATTCTTTGAAGAATATAGATCCGTTGCGATAATACAGATTGACCGTATCAACCAGATCTTTAATCAGATCGATCTCCTTGAAATTGATCTCTGTCAGCTTTTTCCAGCTTTTTGTGAGATAATATATTTTGCCGAGCTTTTTAATTGTTGGAAGATGACCGGGTGATATTTCAAGAATGTTAAGATAATATTTCTGAGCTGAAATATAGTCCTTTTTATTGTTCATATAGGTTTCAGCTATAATAGTCAGCACTCTTATCCTTTCACTTTCTTCAAGCGAAAATTCGAGCTCCTTCAGAAGTGTCCTGATATAGGCATCATAATCGTGCATTTTCAGGTATATTTCAGAAAGCGTCCTGACAACTTCGAAAGAATGTTTCAATGCAAGACTTTTTTCAAGAAGCGCCCTTGCTTCAACGCTTTTGTTAAGTTCACGATGCAGAACATCACCAGCCTTGTAAAGATAATAGGCCTGTAAATTGCTGTCAGCCTCCCTTCCGGACAGCTGATTGTAAAGATTGAACAGATCATCCCACATTCCGTTTTCTTCATATACCGAAAGAACTCTCGATAGACTTATCGAACAGCTCAGCGGGTCGTCTTCAACAATATTTTTATGAATTTCAGTAGCGAAATCAGGCATATCCAGCTTATTTTCATAGACATCGGCAAGCAGTTCAAGATATTTTGTCCTTTCCGCACCGGATGTCTTTTTTGCAGAAAGCTTATAGAACTTTCCGATCAGATGCCATTTCTGGAATTTGTAAAGGATCGGCGCTATCACATTTAAAATAAAAACCGAATCGGTACTTTCAGCAAGTGCCGAAACAGATGATTCTATCTTATCATTCACTCCGTTACGGTAATAATAGAGGAACTCAATGAATTTAAGATGCGAAAATGAGATCGTGAGAGGACTTTCCGAAACTTTATTTGTGAAAAGCTCAATCTGTTCTGAACTTATGCCGTTATACTGGACAAGATAAAATTTAAGAACTTCAAAAATAAACTGGCTGTACCCCGATTTTTCGAAAAGCTCAAGCATCAGAGTAAAAGCCTTCGAAATATCACCCGACTTCTCGGCCTTGACAGCTTCAAATAAAGAGGCGCAAATATATTCAGCACCTTTGACGACCTTTATCTCGTTCGCTTCATCGCTGTATGCTGAAATTATAAAATCGGCGACACCGTCCTTTGAGTGAGGTGCGACAGACCTGATTTCGTTAATTATCCGGTCTTTGTTGTGGTCGCAGTGGAAAAAGAGAAAAATCAGCAGATCTCTGTATTTATGGGATTCCAGTTTCTCCTTGAGACTTCTGAGTTTATCAAAAAGTTCAGCACCCTGATTGCGGGCAAGCATTATCATAAAGAACAGCTCAAGCTCATCGTCACCCTGAAGCAGTGAAAGTGCTTTTTCACCTGACACCGACACAAGAGCTGTCGGAAAAAAATCTTCAGGAACTTCATCAAGTATGCTCTCTATCGGCTTGAACTTATCCCTTTCAGCCTGAAGCTCTTCGCTGTTAAGGAGAAGATGATCAAATCTGATATCCAGATTTTCCAGAGACTTGTCATCCGAAATAACGATCCTGCTCATAATTCCTCCTGATCTTATTCCCACTCGATAGTTGCTGGCGGTTTGGAGCTTATGTCATAAACTACTCTGTTCACTCTTTTCACTTCATTAATGATTCTGGAACTCACTTTTTTCAGGAATGCGTACTCAAATTCATACCAGTCCGCTGTCATGAAATCGTCTGTCTTAACGGCGCGGAGCGACACAACGAACTCATAAGTCCTGCAATCGCCCATTACTCCGACGGTTTTCACGGGAAGAAGTACTACAAATGCCTGTGATATTGAATCATAGATCCCTGCATTTCTTATCTCTTCGATGAAAATATGGTCGGCATCTTTGAGAATATCGCATTTTTCGGCACTCACTTCGCCAAGTATTCTCACTGCAAGACCCGGTCCCGGAAAAGGATGTCTTTTTATCAATTTTTCGGGAAGTCCGAGCTTGAGACCCAGCTCTCTCACTTCATCTTTGAACAGATCACGGAGAGGTTCAACTAACCTTAGTCTCATATCTTCCGGCAGTCCGCCGACATTGTGATGACTTTTTATTGTGTGCGAAGCCCCTTTTTTACTGGAAGAACTTTCTATTACATCGGGATAGATCGTTCCCTGAGCAAGAAAATCGGCATCTTTTATTTTTCCGGCCTCTCTTTCAAAAACATCTATAAACGAGCTGCCTATGATCTTTCTTTTCTTTTCCGGATCGCTGACACCGGCAAGTCTGGAAAGAAATTCACTCCTTGCATCAACAACAATAAGGTTTACCATATCCTTGAAATTCCGTTCTACTTCCTCTCTTTCGTTCTTTCTCAGAAGTCCGTTATCAACAAATATAGCAGTAAGGTTCTTTCCGATAGCTTTTGCAAGAAGCGCCGCTGTGACAGAAGAATCAACTCCGCCTGAAAGCCCGAGCACAACTTTTTTATCTTTGATCTGATCTTTGATCTTTTCAACCGAAATGGCAATATAATTTTCCATTCTCCACTCGGCTTTTGCATCACACACACCGAAAACAAAATTTGAAAGTATCGTTGAACCTTCAACAGTGTGAATTACTTCGGGATGGAACTGGACTGCATACATTTTTGATTCATCATTTCCGATGGCGGCAAAAGGAATAGAATCGGTCTTTGCAATAGTGTAAAAACCCTCAGGAAGAACACTCACATGATCGCTGTGGCTCATCCACACCTGACTCATTTCAGAAACATTTTTGAAAAGCGGCGATTTCGGCGCGAGATTCTGCACCTCCGCTCTTCCGTATTCCCTGCTGTCACCGCTTCCAAGCGATCCGCCGAGCCGCACTGACATCAGCTGCATTCCGTAACAGATACCGAGGATCGGAATACCGAGCTTGAAAATACCGGCATCCACATCCGGCGCACCTTCATCATTCACAGAACTCGGACCGCCGGAAAAAATTATCCCTTTCGGGTTGAATTTTTTAATAAAATCAATTGAAACATCAAAGGGATGAAGCTCGCAGTAGACATGCATCTCCCTTATTCTGCGGGCAATAAGCTGATTGTACTGGGAACCGAAATCAAGAATCAATAACCTGTCCATAAATCCTCCGGAAATTAATTACTGCCAACCCTCAAATGGGAAATCACTTGATAACATAAAATCGAAAACTTTTCAAAGAAAACTCTTTAATTATATATGTATGTGTTTTTTAGAGATTTTTGAGGTGCGGATATCTTATTTATAGAGTGTGGTTTTAAATATTATTTCAACCAGATCGTCAGGAATGGTTTTTTTCGCTTTTCTCGAATACTCAATGTGAGCTGCAATCTGATGAAGAAGCAGATTGACGGATAATGCCGGATCATACCGGAGTCCCTGTATACTGGTGAACAGGTTTTCCAGTTTTTTCCTGAGCGGACTGAAATCCAGCCTTGTTTCTTCTTCGTCAATCAGCATGGCGGTAGAGAAACCTGTTTTCTCGAAAAACCCGGCAATATTAAAAGCTATCGTTGAAGCCAGAAGATGAGCCGGAAAAGATTGCGGAAACTTCATATTTGTTATTTCTGCAATCATTTCATTTATTTTTTTCCTTGCAACCTCATTTATCTCTCCGATACTCTTGTAAGAATTGTAAATTACCGGAGCCGGAGTTCCTATAATTTTTGTAAGTTCGTTTAGCGTTACTTCTTTTTTTGTGTTCCGCCCTATCAGATCAATAGCGGTCTCAATTATCCTCTCACGCAAAGGATTGGAATTTCTAACCATGGTATGTACTCCGAAAAAAATAATAAACAAACCAGCTTTTACCAGAAGTAATATAGTCACTTTTTTTGATTTGCAAATTTTCTTAAATCATTAAAATCAATCACAGTTTAGCGCAGTCATAATCCTTGTTAAAACTATCACTAACCGGTAATATTGTTTTTCCTGTTTTTTCAATAAGCTGAACGAACTGAAATAAAATGGAATAAAGCTCAGCATATTTTCCCGTTAATTAAACTTAGCAGGAACTGATCCGCGTATCAGCCCGTCCCATTTAATGTAGGGGTGTGATTCATCACGCCACCAGTAAGGGCGAAAAATCTTTCGCCCC
>DAOQAY010000011.1:0-32840 GCA_035354435.1 bacterium | reverse complement strand
TCATATTTTTGTATTTGACAGTAATATCTTTCAGCGTTTTATTTAAAACATGTCCGTCATGAAGATGACCATTCGCATAGGGAGGTCCATCATGAAAAACAAAAGACGGTTTATCTGCGTTCTTTTGTAAAATTTTAAAATAAATTTTCTGTTCTTCCCATTTTTTCAGAATTTCTAATTCTTTAACTGGAAGATTTGCTTTCATCGGAAAATCGGTAACAGGAAGATTTAAAGTTTTGCTGTAGTCCATTGAAAGTCTCCGGATAATGTAAACAGTTACAAAAAATGCACCGGAAATTTTATTCTACTTGCTATATATGTCAAGGAATAGATAGTTGCCATTAATATTGACAAAGTGATTAATTCCGTATAAATTTTAGATGGAACAAAATTTTTGGCTCTTGTTTTGCGGAGGATGTTATGTCGAGGAAGGTATTTTTCATAATTCTTGCACTCTTTTTCTTTTTAAGTGTTTCTGCTCAGGATGATGTTGCAGGGAATGAATCAGAGTTGAAAAAAGAAGATTTTATTAAATCAATAGTCAAAGCTGACAACATTTTTATCGGCTTGTTTCTTCAGGGTGGGAAAACCAAGGCCAGAGTTCGCGTAGAAGAATCACTTGTCGGAGATGCAAAAGAGGATGTCGTTGTAAACAATATCGACAATGAAAAACTAAGATTGAAAGTTAAAAGAGCTGAGTTTCAGAAAGGAGACCGGTATATTTTTATTACCAGAAAAGACGGCGATGAATTTAAGCTTCTTGAAAACAGCATAACCATTCCCGTTTCAAATAATCAGGCTGACTTCTCCTTTAATGCTCCTTACATGATAAATTTCTGGCAGTCTCTTGATATAAGGCTTATTGAAGTTGCAGTAACCGGAATCAGAGAAAAAGCGGATAAGATCAATTCTGACTCGACAAGAGACACTTTTCTTGGACTTATCAAAGAATATTTTGAAAAGAACAGCCAGAATGATCTCAAAGCGGCTCTCACTATTGCATATATTACAGGAATAGGTATGGATTTTGAAACCTATAACAAACTTGTTGCTTCACCTGGAACTCTTGGCTGTCTTGCCGTTAAATATTCCGCAGGCATTATGGGTGAGATATATTTCAATCAGAATATCCTTACAAAAGCTGAAACTTTTAATCAGGATTCCCAGACTGCATTTGCAATTGCTGCAATGGAGATTTCCTCTAAACAGGGTGCAAAAATTCTCGGGAAAATATTAAACAATGTCAGCATGTATACACCCCCTTCAAGTGAATGTTTCCCATTTACAAAACCACCTTCTAATAAAGAAGTTTTTATCCGTTCTGTAATTGAAATTGACGCTCCTGATACTGCAAAAATACTTTCACTGCAGCTGGAAAGCGGTGATGCAGAATGGCTTGCATCTATTTTGAACATCATTTCTGAATACGAAGGTATAGATCTTACCGAACTCGTGCTTGCTGCAGCTACCAATGAAAGGATGTCAGAAAGAAAATATGAATTTTCAAATTATTTTGACAAGATCAAAACTCCTACCACAGCACAGAACCTCATTTCTCTTTTTGATAAAAATGGCGATCTTTACTGGAAAAAGATCATACTTGCAACTCTCGGAAAATATCAATATAAAGAAACGCTGCCCTTCCTGATCAAAACACTCAACGAAGATCCTAAAGAAGAACTCAGAACCTCAGCGGCAATTGCTGTAGGACAGCTCAATCAGGTTGGTGGAGCTAAACCGCTTTATGATTTTGTAGTCAGAGAGAAATCGATCCTTGCAAAATCTATTGCAATTGATGCTCTTGCCCAGATAGGCGACAGATCTGTTCAGGATTTTCTTAAGGAGATCATAAAGAACGAACAGGATCCAAAAATCCGTGAAGCTGCAGTTAATGCAGTTGAAGACAATCTTTTCATTCTGAGATACGGCAGAAAGAAGAATTGACACGCTCACAAAAGATCGAAAACTGGCTGCTCTGGCAGAACTCAATTCAACCTTTTCATTATGACAGTCCTTTTATTAAAGAAGTGCTCCTTGATATTTCCACGGGCAACACACCTTTAAAAATAGAGCTTGAGAACAGTTCTTTTGAAACACTTAAGCCTATGGAGAAATTAAAAAATGAAGTGTCAAAATGTCAGAAATGCCGACTGGGTACGACAAGAAAGAACTCTGTATTCGGGGAAGGAAATCTTGAAGCTCAGATAATGTTTATCGGTGAAGGCCCAGGTGAAGATGAAGATAATTCAGGAAGACCGTTTATCGGAAAAGCGGGACAGCTGCTTACAAAAATTATTGAAAACGGAATGAAGATCCCCAGAGAATCAGTTTATATCGCAAATATTGTAAAATGCAGACCTCCTTCAAATCGAGATCCCCTTCCTGACGAAGCCTCTGCGTGTATCGGATATCTTCAAAAACAGATTGAGACAATAAATCCTAAAGTTATTATCCTTCTTGGAAAAGTTGCGGCGAAACATCTTCTCGGGCTTGAAGACACAATCACAAAAGCACGAGAAAAGACATACAGTTACAACAACATCAAGGTTTTTATAACTTATCATCCCAGTGCTCTTTTAAGAAATGAAAATTACAAAAGACCTGTGTGGGAAGATATTAAGAAAGTTTTAGAATACCTCGAAACCATTCAGCGTTCATAACGGATCATCAATCCTGCATAAGCTTCTTCAAGTGAAAGACCACCGGCACTGCTTTGAATAAGATATCTTTCCAGCGGTTCACGCCAGTCTCTTGAAGTTATCTGATTATCAGCATCATCAACTATGAATTTATAATAATCTCCGCCGCTGTAAATATATTCGTGAATAACTGCATTGTATTTTCTTTCACTTTCTACGACTGAACCATGAAAAAGCCACTTTGCATTTTCTTTCTTAACACCGCAATAGCTTTCTCCTGACAAGTTAAGATCATATATGAGATCTTTTCCTTTAATTGAGGAAAGAACTATTCTGTTCTGGAAAGGAAGCATCGAAATTATATCGCTTTTTTTTACCACACCTGCATTTATTGAATCTCTGAATGCACCCGGATTGCTCATTGCCACTTCATATTCAGGAAATGCATTAAGAAGCGAACATGCGTAAAGTTTCTGAAATGATTCAAATTCAAAAGGCTTGGCTGCCTTGATCAAATGCTGCCCGGCCTTCTTTTCAAGTTTCTCAAGATAACCATCTGTTATCTCTTTTATCCTCAATGAATTCTTAGCCTTAAATCCGCCCTGATTTCTCAGTGCAATAATATCAGCTTTGGTGACAAACACTCTTCCGTTTTTTTTGACGACTTCAATTCTGGCATAACTTTTCAAACTTCCCGAAGTCTGTACAAAAAGAATATCATTATAGTTTTTGATCAATTCTGAATGATCATGTCCAGTAAAGACGATGAGGGGCTTTTCGCTTATATCGGGAACCCAGCTTTTCGCCGAATCCATTGACTCGTGAGCAATAAGTATCTGGAAATCAGCAATGTCACGATTTTTGATAAGCTCCCTGCCGACCGGACCTTCAGGTTTCATTACTCTTACATTTTTCAGATAGCTTGCAAATGCGATCTGCTTCAATTCTTCTGTAGTTGATCCGATAAAGGAAACCTTTCCGCCGGGTGAATCGAACATTAAAGACGGAAGGAACGCATTCTTCAGATCTGAGAAAATGATATTTGAAGAAAGATATTCAACTCCTGAAGCTACCCTGTTACTTTCAAAAGACTGTATCCCGAAATCAAATTCATGATTCCCGACAGCGCTGACCTGATAATCGACTATGCCCATTATCTCAGCCATTGATTCACCGTCAAAAAGAGATGAAACCGAACTTCCTGTATAGTTGTCGCCTCCTGATATCTTGAAAACTACGCAGCCCTCACAGGCTTTTTCCTCTTCCTCCCACATTTCGTTAAGTTCAGCACCTTTATACCAGCCGTCTTTTTCGTAAATGTGACCATGCTCATCATTTGTGTAAAGAAAAAGAAATGTTACAGGCGATTCATCCTGCAGACGGTTTTTGATCTTATCGCAACCTGTTGATAAAAAGATTGCAAATAAAATAACTGCCAATTTAATGTCAAGTTTCATTTTTTCCTGCAAAACATTCTCAATTTATTAATTATAGTATAGCCTGATTTATTGCAAACAGGCAAAATATTTTCAAACAGTCTTTTTTCCGTAATGTTTAAAGGAGCTTACAAGTCCGGAACTTCTCACTCCCGACCTTGATGCCGCAAGAAGGAACAATTTCATTTCAGAAATTATTGTTATCTGTTTCTTTGCCCTTGTAACAGCTGTGTAAACAAGTTCCTTTGTCAATACCGGAGTATCTCTGTCAGGAAATATTATCATGACGGAATCGTATTCACTCCCCTGACTCTTGTGCACTGTCATTGCATAGACCGTCTCAATCTGCGGAAGCACAGAGACCGGAAAAGTTCTGAAACCTGTCTGTCCGCCTCGAAAAACTGCTCTTTTCTCACCATCGGATTCGAGTATCAATCCGCAGTCACCGTTGTAAAGTTCAAGGTTGTAGTCATTTTCAAGGACCATTACCGGTCTTCCGTGATACCAGATGTCATTTTCAGGTATAAGATCTCGTTTTTTAAGCACTTTTTCGGCGAATCTGTTTATCTCTTCAACACCTGTTTTTCCTTTTCTTGTTGCACACAGAATTCTGAATTTCTCAAATCTGTCAAATACTTTCTCATTATCATCCCTGAGAAAAATATCTGAATATTTCTCGACTATTATAGAACTCATCTTCTCGACAAAATGGTTGTCTTCCGGATCAATATGATCGACTGAACCAATTCCTGTGTTTTTAAGAATATCTGTCATTTTTTCTTCAGATATGCCTGTATTTACAACATTCGCAAGCTCGCCTATCCCTGTTCCTTTTTTAAATCTGTAACTTTCAGTGAATTCTGTCACAGTGGAAGAATTTATATAACCAAGAGATGCCGCATAAAATATATCTCCGAGAACATTACCTGCCTCAACACTTGTCAGCTGATCTTTATCTCCGAGCAGAACTATTGACGCATCAGGTTTCACGGCCTCAAGCAGAAGTGACATCAGTGCAAGGTCAACCATGCTGGCTTCATCGACTATAAGAAGATCAGCTTCGATCGGATTATCAATACTGTGGCGGAAAACTCCCGGTTTTGAAGTCCATCCAAGCAGTCTGTGTATAGATGAACCGCTGAGTTTTTTCAGTTTTTCAGACACTTCAGGATCAATCGCCCCCTGCATCTGCTCTACAGCGCCGCTTATGGATTCATTTATCCTTGCAGCGGCTTTTCCTGTGGGAGCGGCAAGCTTTACTACAGAATCTGGAAAAAGCTTCCACAGGATAGAAATGATCTTTGCAATGACCGTTGTCTTTCCTGTTCCTGGTCCGCCGGTTATTACATTGAATCTGTTTCTGAAAACACCCTGCACCGCCTTCAACTGCAAAATTCCTGACGAGGAATTTTTAAACATATTTTCTGCCATTTCAGAAGCATCGCCGTATCTTTGACTGAACAGATTTTTTTCCACGGACATTTTCATGATGGCAGATGCCAGTCTGTTTTCATAATTCCAGTATCTGTAGAGATAGAATCTTTCACCGTCAAAAACGACAGGTTTCGGCTCAGTGCCATCCGTACACCACTGGGTGCCAATAAAGATTCTGCACATTTCCTCCCATGATGGAAAACCGTCGCCTAAAATACCGGCTTCACCTTTCAGAATCTCCAGATCTTTTTCAGATAGACAGATGTTACCTTTTGATATCTGCCTGCTTATCAGGGCGCAACCGATCTCAATAACCGTAAGTTCCGCACCGCTGAGCGTTCTTTTTTCCTTCTGTACTATAAAACGGGAAAAATGGTGGTCGAGATCATCTATCAGACCGGCTTTTAACAATGTCAGAATATTAATGTTCATTCAGGTTTTCCGTTCAATATCTTTTTCAACCCGTCAAGCAGCTTTTTTTCCGGCACATCTTTGTAAATACCTGTGGAATAATTATTCGACGGTGTCACTCCTCTGATAAAAAAGTAATATACTCCGCCGAAATCCCTTTCATATTTGTAGTTTTTATCCTTTTTTTCAAGATAAGCATCCAGTGCCGCAAGATAAAGTGAATACTGAAGCACATAATTGTGTTTTTTCATCTCAAGCGTCATTGAATTCCTATCGTAATCTTCAATTTTGTCACCCAGTCTGTTCGATTTCCAGTCAACAAGATAGTATTTCCCGTCAAGTCTGAAAACAAGGTCCATAAAACCTCTGATAAAACCAGAAAAGCGATTTTCCGGTATTGCGACCATGTCACCGATAGTGCGCATAACTTCACGGCTGTTAAAATTTGATGTACGATAGAAAAATTCCATTTCCGTGACAATGTCGTCTTTTTTTACTTTTCTCAATGGACTGCCGTTAAAAACGACAGCATCGAGAACCGAATTAACGCATTCATGAACCCAGTCGGTCATATCTATGCCGTCATCATTAAACCTGATATTGTGAGAATCTAGAACTTCCGAGATAACTTTTCTGTTGTCAATTTCCGCAAAATCTATTTTTTCAAAGACCGAATGAAGTGCAACGCCGGCTTTCACACCTGCCGGAAAACTCAGAATATTATTTGAAATACTCATCAAAACAGGATCAGGCGTATCTCTGTTCTCAAAAACATATTCACTGTCCGATTCAACTCCGGCATGGTGTGAAGTTATCGAACTGAAGCTGCTTGTGCTCCATCCTGCGGCTATCTTTCTTTGCAAAACTTCAGGACCTTTCTGTTTTATCTGTCCGTTTTCCAGCATCAGTTTTCTTTTTACAGAGCTTATATTATCGGTCACTTTTATCGAACCGTCGCTGCCTTCAGCAAGCTTTAAAAGACCTTTCATCATGATGTCATCACTCATTGATTTCAGATCTGCATCATTTTTCATGCCGTGAAAAAGCTTGGCAAAAGGAGTTGAACCTGTTCCGTAAATATTTCCCCAGTAAACCACTGTGAGATATTTTGCCCTTGTAAGAGCGACATATACAAGTCTGAGATTTTCAGACAGCGTTTCGGTTATAAATTTTTCCCTCCCCTCTTCATTGGTCATATCAAAATTTATAACTGTATTGCCATTTTCATCGTGGTAATAGAGAAAAGAAGTGTCTTTCCTTACCTCGGCTTTGCGCCACAGATCGGGGCAGAACACAACAGAATATGTAATGCCTTTGCTTTTATGGATCGTTGTAATTATCACAGCGTTGTCATCACTTTCCAGTCTGAGCTGTTCTTCCTCAGCCGCACTTTTTTTGATCATTTTCTCTTTCAGCCATCTCAAAGTCGATTCCGGAGAAACACCGTTTTCATTTTCGTATCTGTGAATAAGCTCCACAAGGTGTCTGACATTGGTCAATCTTCTTTCTCCGCCAGAGCCTGATGCTGTTTTTTCATAAATTTTCATGCTTTCAAGAAAAGTTGAAAAGGCTATAAGAAATCCTCTTTTTTCCCAGATCGCATTTAAATTTGAGAAAAAGCTGTACCATTTTTCCAGATCAACACCATTCTGTGACAGTGTTTCGAGCTCAGCAATAGACATCCCGAAAAACTTTGTGAGCAGTGCCGCCTTGATCCTTCCCGGAGTAAAATCCGAAACAGCCTCAAGAACAGTTTCAACATCCACAGCCTCTTCGCTTTCAAAGATTGAAGCATTTGAAGCCATTACAAAAGGTATTCCGCATTTTGAAAAAGCCTGCTTGACAAGCTCGGCATCATTATTGGAATTTACAAGAACAGCTATATCTGAAGGTTTTATGTTTTTCGGACCGTTCTTTTCTTCAATTTTATATCCCGATCCGGATTCGAGCATTTCAATTATTGAACTGCACATATCCGATATTGCTTTGTTTTTCGCATGTTCATGCTTGAGCTTCCTGTTTTTCCATGTTCTGCTCCCAGACAGCTCGAAAGGTTCAGCCTTATCACTTCGCATAAACCGCACACCAAGTCCGCAGACCGGTTCATTTTTGAACATCAGCGCATTCTCACCTTCAGCAGATGATGTTACCTTCGGGAATTCAATTCCCTCAATCTCGAATGGATTTTTCTGATCAAAAAGCCGGCTCACAGCGTTGACAGCTCTTTTAGAAGACCTGAAATTCAAATTCATTGTAAATCTTTTTTCTTCAGCAACAGATTCTCCGGCTTTTAAATAGGCGAAAACATCAGCGTTCCTGAAACTGTAGATCGCCTGTTTCGGATCACCGATAAAGAACAGGGCATGATGACCGTTGTCAAAGAGCGTTTTAAATATCTGATATTGAAGAACATCTGTATCCTGAAATTCATCTATCAGCACAGCTTTGTATTTTTTCTTCATTGCCGCAATGAGGACATCTTTTTTTCTGCGGTCATTAAGAGAACTTTCAAGCACTTTTAAAAGATCGTCAAACCCGACAACTCCTGTTTTTTCAGTTTCAGCTTCGATTCCGGCATTGACCTCTTTGAGCAGTCTTTTGAAAAGGATGACCAGATCCTGACAGAGTGTAGAAGTCCGTTCGTTTTCGTTGAACAGATCACCGGCAGTTTCCCAGCTCGGCGTTTCGCTTTCACAATCCGGAAGTATCTTGAGGTCACTGATGCTCCGCCTTCCCTTTACCAGTCCTGCGATCTTTTCAATTGAAAACCACCCGTTCGGCGATATTTCTTCAAGAACGGCTTTCGGGATCTTCTGTATCTCACGCCGCCAGAAAGATTCGACAGCGGACTGAACGATCTCATCAATATTTGCAGTAATGTCCATATTAAAAAGCGTTCCTGTCTCAAATGCGTTCTCGGAAATAATCCTTTTGCAGAAACCGTGAATGGTGAATATCTGGATATTGTCGATGTCTCTGCCGGCTGATGCCAGTCTGTCCCTGACGGTATCAGATCCTTCAGACTTTTTATAATCATTTATTATTTCAAACAGTTCTTTATTTTCATCTGCACTTTTTTCATCATTCAGATATGTCAGCGCGTTTTTCAGAAAATTTATAACTCTCCCTTTAAGCTCTGAAGTGGCAGCATTGGTGAATGTCACAGTTAGTATGGAGTCGGCTTTTATGCCTGAAAGAACCAATCTGACAAAAAGAAGCGCAATTGAATAGGTTTTCCCTGTACCTGCACTCGCCTGAATAAGACTGCTTCCTGACAGCTCTATTTCGCGAACTGAAAAATCCTTCACCTTGTTTCCTCTTTATACTGCTCAAATCCTCCAAACACATTGCGAGAAATATCAGCAACAAATTCAACCAGTTCGACTGATCCCGAATAAAAACCTGTTATGCCGGCAACAGTTCTGAATGCAAAATCGTCCTCACTTCCGCCCCACAGACCTGACTTTTTTTCAATCATTTTTGCAAAAGCGTCTTGTGCGGTTTCACCTTTATTCATTTCTATCAGAATATTTTCGATGATATACGGCGTCACGGGAAGCGGTTGCGAAATACCGGTCAGATATATTCCGGCAAGAGCTGAAAGCAGTAATTCCGGATCTTTGACAGTCCGTATTTCAATGTCACTTTCCATTCCTGCAAGAAATGTACTTTTTTCAATGCCGAGCGTATTCATGATGATATGCAGTATCCACCATTTCATCTTTTCTCTTGAATTGAATGTCTTCGCCGGTTTGAAGAAAAACTGTCCGCCCGGATAAACTGAATCAAGTCTCCCTGAGATCTCAAGTCTGGAACCGTTGACTTCAACAGATTTTGTAAAGTTCAATTCATCAGGGATCGATCCTTTTCTGTAATTTTCCACTTTTGCCAGGAATCCTTCCATTTCTTTTACTGCCGAATTCAGCAGGACCTGCCCTGCAGGACCGTGAGGAGACCTTCCTGTTCCTTTCATTTTTCTTTTAAAATCCGAAACGGCCAGTCCTTTCAGATACATATCGAGATATTCATTTTTGTAGCCGTATGCCTGCAGATTATCAATGGAAAAAACCTCACTGTCAGGATCGTTCTTTTTCATATATGGAACTGTTATGCCCATTCTTTTTGTAAGAAAATATCTCGGCGGATTCATGAAAAATGCTAAAAACTCAGTTATATCAGGATTATGCAGATTTTCATTAACTGATGACGGCAGCTTTGCCGACTCTGCGCTCAATTCGTCACCCCTTTCTGTAAATGACTGATGCGCTTTATGATCCCTATCAGAATATGTGAATAATTGTGAATCTTTAAAAAAATATTTTTCCGAAAAAGGCTGTAAAGGATGTATCGTTTCCTTAAAACAGTTACGATCTGTGTCACATTTTGTCTTCTGGGCAAGATAATCAGACAGCAGCCTGACAGGTGATGAACAGATGTTAAAAGAGCTGTCTCTCATATTTCTTGCACTGTAACTGACTATAAAATATTCCCTTGCACTTAAAAGCGATTCGAGAAAGAAGTATCTGTCGCTGTTTTTCGGATTTCTGTCTTTTGGTGACGGATATTTCATTATCAGATCAAAGCCTGTAGACTGAGGATCTCTTGGAAACAGGTCATCATTCATTCCTGCCATGCAGACAACTTTGAAAGGTATGCATCGAAGAGGCTTGATGGAGCAGAATGTGACATTTCCGTTTAAAAATCCTTTATTAAATCCGCCACTTGCAATATTTTCCTCAAGAACTTCAACTATTACCCGCAAAGGAACGGCACATTTGATCCCGGACAATTTCTCGGAACTGGTCAACTTGTCAAAGATCTTTCGCAGAAACCGTATCTCGTCAGCAGTCCGGGCATCATCTATAAATATTTCATCGACCAGATTATTAAGTCTTGCCGCCCAGTCGATAAGGCTTCTATCCATACTGAAAGAATTTGCTGTTTTAAAAAGTATTTCACAGAAAGTTATGAATTTTGCTACTGTTTTTGCTGAAGCTCCTTCAATTTCATCATATGGAAGAACTCCTCCGAATGCGTCCAGACCCCGGCCCGGCATTGAATAACCGAGTACCATTCTGTCAAAACCGAATTTCCAGGTATTCTGCTCAAAAGAAGGATACCCTTTCATTTCTCTGAATCTTTTATCGATCCCCCATTTTATTCCCGACTCCTCGACAGCTGTCATAATCACTTCAAGATCATTTCTCGTTATGTTGAACTTTTTATGGACATGCTCTATCTCAAAAATTGAAAGCACATCTGTCTTGAGGAAATCAGAATCAAAAAGTTTCAGTATCTTCAAAAAAGCATCAATAGTTTTTCCGTCACTGCGGGCGGATCTGTCAGCAATCGAGAATGGAATGACCGGTGTACCGTTCCGTTCTGTGAAAACTGCTTCGATATAAGGGGCATATTCTTCAATGTCAGGAGTTATCACGACAACATCATCAGGTTTGATGTGTGGATTTTTATTGAAGATTTGCAGCAGTTCGTCTTTCAGGACTTCCATTTCCCTAGTACGGCCCCAGCATCCGTTTATTTTTATTGAACCGTCAAGCTGGAAACTCTCATCTTCATTCATATTCAGGATCTCTTTCTGAACTTTTTTCAACATTGAATCTGCGGCAGGTTCATCTTCAAACAGGTCGACATCAATTGCATCGGCCTCATGCAGTGAATTAAAAAATATCTTTCCCGATATTCCGAGATCTGCCAGAAGTCTGTTGTCCGACTTGAAATATAGATCTTCACCGCCTGAGAGCTTTGACACTTCACTTTTCCGGGTTGTGACAATATCTCCCCAGAAATACATGCATGGATTCATGAAAAAAAGATGCACCGGAACCAGTTTTGAAAGGGCTTTGAACATTAAAAGATGATACTCGCTCATTGTTGAAATGCCGAAAAGGACTATTCCGTTCCTGTAAATATCAGGCAGATCAACGGAAGTATCACATTTTTTTATGAAATCATGAAGAAGATCGACTCTGTCTTTATGACCGGAAAATTTTGAAACCACTTCGACAAAAAGATCTTTCTGCCACTTCTCATCCCTGTCATTTTTCTGCACAGTCTGACCGTTTTTCCATTTATTTATCATATCGTATCTGTAAACGGAATACTGATCGAACAGATCTGCACATTTACTTGAAATAAGGAATCTTTTCAGCGGATCACCGGCAATATAACTGTTAAGATCTTTATATGAATTCTTCGGCGCATCATTTAAAATATTATATATCGTCCATTTCAGATTTTCAGGTTCAAAAACATCACTGCAGTCAATATTCAGCACTTCAACTGCAAACTTTTGAAGATATTTCTCCACCGTGAGATTTATTGTGTTGGCATATATCCCTGTTTTTTCTGCTGTTTTTAGCGAAAACCATCTTCCCATACCATCAGACTGAACTACTATCTCTGTTTTCTGCATGGGATTATCAGTTATCATTGATTCAAGAATATAGAGCGCTTTATCAAAAAGATTTTCGAGTTTGTTGCTGTTATAAAGAAAAAAACCGGGAGAATGTGATCGTTTCAAAGGCTGAACCTGCTAATCGGTACATACTGGATAAGGAAGCTGGGAAGCAGCAGCGGCAGGATCAAGCAGATCACCGGAAGAATTGAACTTCGCATTTGCACCGTCATATGACTCCATGTTCAGACTTCCGGCATAAGCAGCGGCTCTGACACACTTTATGTTGAACTGTCCGGCTTGAATATTTATGTCGATGTCACCGTAAAAAGCAAAAGCCTGAGCAGCTTCCATGGTTGTCTGTCCGGGCTGCATGGTTGACGGAAATGTGTATCCGAAAACTTTCTTAGTTTCAGCACCGAGTCCCGGAGCGCTTTCAAGCCACATTACAGCAACATTGCCCTGCTGAAGTATTGCAAGCGGGAAAAGCTGAACAATAACAACTGTCAGTTTTCCGAAAGTAAAAGGAGTTCCCTTGTAATTGAAATTGACATCTCCTGTTCCGCCTTTGATCTGCATATACTGACTCAGATCGACATTTACCTTACCTTCAAATGCAAGATTGAAATCGCCTATCTTCTCGAAAGTTCCAGTGTTACCCGAGTTACCGGTATCGCCAGTGTCTCCAGTGTTTCCAGTATCGCCGGTATTTCCAGTATTACCAGTGTCTCCGGTATTTCCAGTGTTGCCGGTATTCCCAGCATCATCTATGCTGACAGTATCATCATCTGCGTCAGTTGTTTCATCATCATTGACATCATTGTTGTTGTCATAAATGCCTGAAGCCTTCGGATCTTCATCGGAACATGCAACTGCAAAAAACAACGAAAACATTGGAACTAATGCGAAAATAATAAGCTTTTTCATTTTTTTCTCCTTAGAAATCTCACAACTCTGAGTGATTTTAGAATATGCCTTTTTTTTGTCAAGTAATGAAGCGGTATTGCGGTATTATTTTGACTTAGCAGATTCATAATCCTTCGATCATTCGATTAAGCTCCTTTCGACTTTGCTCAAGGCAGGCATGACAGGCCCCTACGGAAACAGAAACCAAATCAAAATAACCGAACCGCACAAAGAGGGCGAATACCATTCGCCCCAACAGATTTACCATAGCAAATTCAGCCAGTTAGCTTGACTTAAATCTTTCTAAAAATAGGATCTTAAGGGTTCATGAAAATCATTGAGGAGAAATGGAGGGATAATTGAAGAATTCAAAAATGGATGTTCAGGGCAAAGAGATTGCGGTAATTGCTCAAGACGATAATGATTATATTTCCTTGACGGATATTGCAAGATATAAAGATCCTGACAGAACTGACTATATAATTCAGAACTGGATTAGAAGCAGGACAACTATTGAATATCTCGGAATCTGGGAGCAGTTGAATAATCCTGATTTTAATTCCATCGAATTCGATGGGTTTAGAAAACAGGCCGGATTAAACAGTTTTATTCTCACTCCTAAGCAATGGATAGAAAAATCAAAAGCCATTGGAATTATTTCGAAAAGTGGAAGGTATGGCGGAACTTATGCTCACAAGGATATTGCTTTTGAGTTTGCATCATGGATTTCAGTTGAATTTAAGTTCTATCTTATAAAAGAGTTCCAGAGATTAAAAGAAAAAGAGCAGAAACTGCTCGGCTGGGACATCAAACGCAATCTCGCAAAAATAAATTACCGGATACACACAGATGCGATCAAAGAAAACCTTATTCCGGCGGAACTCACAAAAAAACAGATAAACATAATTTATGCGACAGAAGCTGATGTTCTGAATATGGCACTTTTCGGAATGACAGCAAAGCAGTGGCGTGATGAAAATCCTGAAGAAAAAGGAAACATAAGAGATTATGCCGACATCTCACAGCTTGTCTGTCTTTCCAACCTTGAAAATCTCAACGCCCATTTTATTGAAGAAGGTGTTATTCAATCCGAACGACTGGCAAAATTGAATAAAATTGCAATTCATCAGATGAAACTATTGACCGAAAACCGTTCAATTAAAAAACTGGAATCTCATTAGAAAGATTTTTCGCCCCTACGGAAGAATTATTCCTTAAATCCTCTCATTTTCAAATATTTGTGCCACTCTTTTAACTGCTCTTCTGATTTAAAAATAAAGAACAGAACCGCTCCGCAAGAGACGCAAGCGGTAGATCTCATCAGTCAGCCTAAGCTGAAAGGACTCGGAAGCCTTCCGACAGCGATTCTGTGAAAACGATTATACAAGTCGGGGTAGATTTTTCAAATATAACGAATCAAAATTGTATGGGCGAATGCCGTTCACCCTTACGGAATCACGGTATACCAATCTTCTGCCCTTATTTTTTGACTTTGAAAACATAACTCGCTACCATCTTTCACGGGTTCAAGATCTGTTTTTTCACAGGAGTTTAAAATGCCTCTTATCATCGGTATCGCGGGCGGTTCTGGTTCAGGAAAGACCACAATAGCAAAAAATATAAAATCGGCTTTTTCAAAAGATGAAAGGGTCGTGATAATTGAGATGGATTCGTATTACAGGGATTTTTCGAATCTGAATCTTAACCAGAGGGAGCATATCAACTATGATTCTCCCGATTCGATTGATTTTGAGCTTCTGGAAAAGCACCTGACAAGTCTTAAAAACAATCTTGCTATCGAAAAACCGGAGTATGATTTTGTCATTCATCTGCGCAAAAAAGCGACCGAAAGAGTTGAACCGGCTGACATCATTATTCTTGAAGGAATCATGACTTTTTATAAAAAAGAGATCCGTGACAGACTCGACATCAAGATATTTGTCGATACCGATGCCGATATCCGCGTTCTGAGAAGAATAAAAAGAGATATGGAAAGCCGCGGCAGATCGTTCGATGAAATCCGTGAACGCTATTACACAATGGTCAGACCGGCATACCGCGATTTTGTAAAACCTACCATCCAGTATTCCGACATCGTAATTCCCGAAGGCGGCGCAAACCATGTCGCAATTGACATGATCACCTGCAAGATCCATCACTGGCTGGATGATAAAAAAGAATCTTAATTTTCTGGAATATTTTCGAAATTACATCTGTTTAAAATACGAATTTTTGCATTGCTTTGGAGGCAAACATGGATGTAATGATCGAACTCAGCGGTGTTTCAAAAAGTTACGGACAGATCAAAGCTGCCGAAAACATTTCATTTAAACTTAACCGCAGTGAAATTCTCGGGTTTCTCGGACCCAACGGAGCAGGAAAAACAACTGCAATGAAAATCATCACCGGATTCATGCCGCCGGATTCAGGAAGTGTAAAAATCAAAGGTGAGGATGTGTCGGAAAATCCGGTTGAAACGAGAAAAAACATCGGCTATCTCCCTGAAAACAATCCTCTTTACACCGATATGACTGTTGAAGAATATCTGCGGTTCATTGCTCTGATGAGAGGTTTGAAAAATATCGACCTGTCAATTAAGACGGCTCTTTCAAAATGCGGTATTTTTAATGTAAGACACCGTATTATCGGTCATCTTTCGAAGGGTTATAAACAACGGGTCGGTCTTGCACAGGCAATTATCCATGATCCTGAAATACTCATTCTTGACGAACCTGTCAACGGACTTGATCCGAAACAGATAGCTGAGATCAGAACGCTGATAAGAGAACTGGGAAAAGAAAAGACCGTAATTCTGTGCAGTCACATACTTTCAGAAGTTGAAGCTGTGGCTGACAGAGTTCTGATAATCAACGAAGGAAAGATCGTTGCAGATAATACTATCGAAAATCTGCGCGACAAACCCGGGAACGGAAACACTTTCATTCTGGAACTTCTTGAAATCCCTGAAAATCTTATTGAACAGATCAAAAGTCTGGCTCATGTCAATAAAGCTGAAATGACTGATGCCTTTACGGTAAAAATAACCGCCGCCGGAGAAAAAGACACCGCCAATATGATCTTTGAAACAGCAGCAAAAAACAGATGGAAACTTTCACAGCTTTATCTTGAAAGCAACTCTCTGGAAAACATGTTCCTTGATCTTACCGAAGGAGGAAAACAATGAAATATTCTTTTGTAATAATGAAAAAAGAGCTCTCCAGTTATTTCAATTCTGCAATTGCCTATATTTTCTTTACTCTTTTTCTGGTTATTGTCAGTTTTCTTTTTTTCAGACTTTACTTTCTTATAGGCATTGTCAGCATGAACGACTTTTTCAGCATAATTCCGTGGATATTTCTTATATTTATCCCTTCAGTCACAATGAAAAGCTGGGCAGAAGAAAAAAAGTCCGGAACCATGGAAGTTCTTCTTACCATGCCTGTCCGTGATGTCGAGCTTGTCGCAGGAAAATTTCTTGCCGGTTTTGTTTTTGTTCTGATAGCTATTCTGCTCACACTGTCAGTCCCGATTCTTGTTTCAATGACGGGAGATCTTGACTGGGGACCCGTTCTGACATCGTATATCGGACTTGCATTTCTTGCCGGAAGTTATGTCGCGATCGGAAATCTGGTGAGCTCATTCACTTCCAATCAAGTCTCTGCATTTCTGGTAACAACAGTTGCAGTGCTTATAATGATGCTGATAGGAACAGAACCGGTCTACTCGATCTTTCCGGGATCTGCGGGTGATATCATAAGGAATCTTTCGCTGTCCTACCATTTTCAGAGTATTCAGAGAGGGGTTCTCGATTCAAGAGATGTGGTCTATTATCTTTCGATCATATTCCTGTTTATATTTTACAACATCCGTTCAATTGAAAGCAGAAACTGGTAGGAGGGCATAATGAACAGAAAAAAAAGAGAAGCTTTGATCAGCGTAGTGCTTGTCACCGCCATGATACTGCTTGTAAATATAATCGCTTCGGGGCTGTTTTACAGAATTGATTTCACTAAAAATGGTATGTATACCGTCAGTGACTCGACAAAAAAGATCCTTTCCGGTCTGAAAGATGAAGTTCGTGTGAAATTTTATGTCAGCGAAGAACTGCCGCCGAAGGTTCTTCCGATAAAAAGGAATGTAACAGATCTGCTTACCGAATATGAAAGATATGGAAAAGGGAACTTCAATCTTTCCGTGCTTTACCCCGAAAAAGATGCTGAAATTGAAAAAGATGCTCAAAGTGCGGGCATTCAGAAAGTTCAGTTGAATGTAATCGGTCAGAATAAAGAGGAACTTCAGGCAGCATATATGGGAATAGCTCTGTTTTACGGCTCAAAAATGGAAGTTCTTCCTGTTGTAATGTCAATCGACGATCTTGAATTCCAGCTGACTTCAGCAATACTCAAACTGACAAAAGAAAAAAAAGACAGGATCGTGTTTCTCAATTCGCAAAAAAATCTCCCTGCCAATATGGATCCTCAGATGAGAGCGCAGCTTATGGCTCAGATGCCCCCCAGTCATTCAATATATGAAGATACGACGGCTGTAGGGCAGGCTCTTGGAGAAATGTACGATGTTGAAGAGAAAAGGCTTTCTGACGGAACTTATTTCGATGAATCAGTCAAAGTTGTTGTAATTCATGAAACCACGGAACTTTCCGAATGGGAGAAATATGCACTTGACCAGTTCATTATGAAAGGCGGTAAAGTCGCTGTTCTCCAGTCCGGCATGGCTCCCACACAGCAGATGATGGCTGTTGAAAAGAATTTTAATTACGATGATCAGCTCAAAAAATACGGCTTCGAACTGAAAAAGGATTTTGTTTTTGACATGTACAGTTATTCCGTCATGGTTCCACAGGGAGATATGAGATACCTTACGCCTTATCCTTTATGGATAAAAATATCGCCTGAAGAAATATCGTCTGAACTGCCTGATATGATCAAAAACGGGACACTGGCTTTCACATATTCGAGTTCAATTTCTACAACTCCGGTTGACGGTGTGAAATTCAAATCAGTTGTCAAAACCTCAGGAAAAAGCTGGTCTGAAAGCGGAACAGTCGTCATTGACCCATCCAACCTCAGAAGCCCGTCAGAAAGCGAACTTAAAACGCTGGACCTTGCAGTTATGGGTGAAGGAAAATTTAAAAGTGCGTTCACAAAAGACACCATGCATCCGTCAGCGAAGGAACGGTCGGATACATTTATTGAAAAAGGCACTGCGGACAGTGCGATCTTATTTATTGCAGCACCCGAATTTATTCTGGACAGAACTATCAGAAATTTTGAATCGAACGCTATATTTTTCATAAATATGATAGATTATCTGACAAACAGCACCGAGCTTGTAAACATCAGAAGCCGCGGACAGGGCTATACCTTTATCAGCCCGGACATCAGTGACAATGCAAAGAATGTCATAAAATGGACAGGAACTATTCTTGTTCCGGTGATTCTGATCTTTTTCGGTATTTTCAGAATGATAATAAGAAACAGAAGATCAGGGAGGGTTTCATGAGTAGACGCAATATCATTCTTTCAGTGATTCTTCTCGCTCTTGCAGGAATCATCGTTTACGAACAGTTTTCAGTGAAAAAGAAAGTGGAACAGAATATCGAGAAAGAGTCGGTAAAACTTTTTACAAGTTTTGACAAATCCTCAATAAATTCCATTGATATCAGTAATTTACAGAAAGGAGAAAAAATCTCTCTTGTAAAAAACGGAGATTCATGGGAAGTGAAAGACAAAAACTGCAAAGCTGACCCTGATTCAGTAGAAAGGGTACTCACAGAACTGCCGAAGATCAGGCTCGGCAGAAAAATCGACGAGTGGAAACCTGAACACATGACAAAATACGGATTTGACAAAGGAACAGAGATCCAGACAGGTGGAATTGTGTTTATGCTCGGAGAACAGAAGGGAATTGAAATACCGCTCAAAAAAGACAATGAACTCTATCTCTCCCCATTCCGTGAAAAATTCATATTCTCAAAATACGACGGCAACTGGTGTGAAAAAGTGAACCCGCCCGCCCCGTCAGCCGAACCCGTCCCGACACCCGCAACCCCGACAGCTCCCCCAAAACTTCTGAAAGAAAATAAAGCTGTGAAGGAAGGGAAAAAACAGCAGTAATTATCAGAAGATTTTAAATTTTTAATTCAGATAAATATTTTTCAGCATTTCAAGCACCGATTCCAGTTTGGTTCCTTTGATCCCGAGTGATTTGAGATCAACCGGTTCTTTTCTGATTTTCTCAATAAAAACGGACATGTCATTAATTATAACTATATTTTGGGCCATATCGGTTCTATATGCCGGATCAATTATATTTGCGAGACGGAAGACATCATTTTTATGCTTAACAATATCCCTGGAATCGATTTTTTCTCCACTCTCTTTTCTTTCTGTCAGATCAAGAAACGCCTTCGCTTTTAACGGGATGAGATGTTCCGGAATCACTACCGGAATTCCGCTTATTATTTTTGTACCTGACTTTATATACTGGTAATAAAAATCATCTAATAAAATCGCGGATAAACTTGATGCCGCATTGTCTGATAAAACAGGTATTATTTCCTGATCATCCTCTATATCCAGATGATCGGGCTTTCTCGAAAAGAATTCGAGCATATACGGATATTCCTTATTTCCGGGCATTGAAAATCTGTAATGCTGTCTTTTACCAGATTCTTTTTCCTTATTCTGATAATCGCCTTCTTTAATAAATCTTCTCAATTTTTTTATAAATGAAATATCCGCAGTCTCTACCAGCAACACAATATCCAGATCTTTGGTAGAGCGAAACGGCAATCCTGCATTTTCCATTGAAACAAAACAGGCAGTTCCTCCAATAATCACAAATTTATCAAGATGGTCTTCAAAGTTATTTTTAAATATTTCCAGTCCTTTCACCATTTAACATTCTCCATCATTTGCTCAAGTGCAGATTGAACTCTTTCATCAGGATCATCTTTCAATGATAAATACAAAGAAAACTGGTCAACAGAATTATTTTCGCTCAGGAGTTCAGGATTATATTTCCATAGCTCAATTTCAATTTCTTTGCCTGATGACTGACTGGTATTTTCTTTATCTAACAGTTTCCATCGATCAAAATAGATCGCAAAAACCGGTTTTTCAGGCTCAGCAAGGTTTGAATATTCTGAGAGGGCTGAAAGTCCGGCAATGGAACTATGTTCAGGAATTTTTCCAAAATAGGAGATCCTTTTTCTGACTGGAGATTGCAAATACGGCTTTATTTTTCCCCACAGTTCGACTTTACTATCTTCAAATTTTATCTGTCTTTCTTTGCCCAAAATTAAATGCATTCCAATTGAAGCCGCTTGCAGCTCATCAAACGAACGGCTCATTGTCATCATTGCGTATCCTGTTTTTTCTGAAGCTGTTTTCGGCGTATAAGGTCCGTAATCGTTTTTAATTATTACATACAACATAAAAGCTTGTGTGGAAGGACTTAAAAGAGATTTCTTTGTGATGGTTTTCCTGAAATGTTCTCTGAAATCAATACCTGTCATCGGAAGATATGCCTGATTCCCTGGAACAATAAATGGTATTTTATAATCAATCAGCCTTTTTCTGTCAAAACTGGAGATTGTATTGCACACATAAACAACTTCAGTGCCCCACCTTTCTCTCATCAGTGAAATATGCGTTTTTATTGAAGAAGGTGTAAGTTTTTCATCACTCTTATCGATCATAAACAGAACTTTACAACCAGCAACAACACCCTCATAAAAATAATAGGAATCTCTTAAGAAAATAGGCAGCATTTCACTCCCTTTCCACAAAACCGGAGCTATTGTGATCTCAATAATTTCTTTCAGGTATTTTTCTAAACTTGCAACTATCACCATAAAACACCTCAAATAACACTGTTTTTGCACGATAACATAAAACATGTTAATATGCAAATTAAATGTTAACTTACTGCATTTAAAGACATTATTAATAGATTCAGTTTCTTATAAGAACTGCTGTTTTATCGGGAAACATTTTAGGTCCGGGCTGAATTTCACTGTAATTCCCTGTTATTTTGACAAATACTGCGGTGTGCAATAGATTTATGCAGACTTTTCGGGAGAAGCTGCATGACAATATCATTTGCGATCGTGGGTTGCGGCAGGATAGTTAAGAAGCATCTTGACGCTTTGAAGGAACTGAAAGAAGCAAGACTTGTCGCGGTTTGCGATGTCATTGCGGAAAAGGCAAAGAAAGCAGGGACCGAAGCGGGTGTGCCGTGGTACACGAGCTATGACGATATGCTTACAAAACACCCCGAAACCGATGTCGTTTCAGTGCTTACTCCAAGCGGGATGCACCCCACCCATGTTATTGATATTGTTGAGAAATACCAGAAGCATATTGTTTGTGAAAAGCCGATGGCGCTTAAACTTGAAGATGCCGACAGGATGATACACACCTGCGATCTCAACGGTGTAAGGCTTTTTGTGGTGAAGCAGAACAGATATAATCTTCCTGTCCAGATCCTTAGAAAAAAGATCGAAGAAGGCGGATTTGGAAAAATAGTAATGGGAACTGTGCGGGTCAGATGGTGCAGAACTCAGGAATACTACGATTCAGATCCCTGGCGCGGCAAATGGGCGCTTGACGGCGGAGTCATTGCAAATCAGGCAAGCCACCACATTGATCTGCTCGAATGGATGCTTGGAGAACCGGTCAGTGTCATGGCGATGAACGGAACTTATCTTTCAAAGATCGAGGTCGATGATACCTGCGCCGCCATAATCCGCTTCAGCTCAGGGGCTTTAGGCATCGTTGAAGCAACGACAGCAGCAAGACCCAGAGATCTCGAAGGGTCGTTATCAATACTTGGAGAGCTTGGGAACTGCGTCATCGGCGGTTTTTCAGTCAACAGAATGGAAGAATGGAATTTTATCAATGAAAGCGCGGAAGAAAAAGACCGGATATTGAAAGATTTCAATGAAAATCCTTCAAATGTTTACGGTTTCGGACATCAGAGATATCTGGAAAGTGTAATAGATTCAATAGAGAACGGCACTCGCGGGCTTGTCGAAGGGCTTGAAGGGAGAAAATCTCTTGAACTTATCAATGCAATTTATGAATCGGTTGAAACGGGAAAGGAAGTAAAGCTGAGATTCGAGCCGAGATGGTCAAAACTGGGGAAAAACAAGTGAAAAAAATACTGGAAACGCAGGTCTATGACGGCGGAATATTCAAAGTTGCAAAAGTGAACCTTAAAAAAGGTAACAAAGACATTGTCCATTCGGTCATCAGATTTGTAAAGACAATCTGCGTACTTCCTGTCACAAAAGATGGAACCATAATACTTGAAAGGCAGTACCGCTCGCCGCTTGACGGCTTTCTTCTTGAAATTCCGGCTGGAAAGATAGACGAACTGGAATCACACGAAAGCTGCATGAAAAGGGAACTTGAAGAAGAGACCGGACATCGGGCAGTTGCATATAAAAATGTTTTTGAAGGGTATGTATCCTGCGGCTACAGCGATGAATATATGTACTATTATGTCGCACTGGTCGAAAAAATCCCCAAAGATCTGCGCACTCATTTTGAAGACACTGATGAAGAGATAGAACTTATTGAAGTTACTGTTGAAAAAGCTCTTGAAATGATCCGAAACCGTGAGATCATCGATGCCAAGACCATTGCGATGGTGACCGCTTTTGCTTCCGGCATATTTAGCTGGAAATGACAACATGGAACTTAAAATAGCCAAAATAATCTCGAATGGTTACGGAATAGGATGGGCAGACGGAAAAACATTTTTCGCCCCTTTTGTGATCCCGGGCGAAACGATCTTTATCAAAGACCATATCAAGGAAAAAGGACATTTTCTCGTTACTGATCTTGAAATCATTGAAGCATCAAAAATACGAAGAAAACCTATTTGCGACAATTATACTGTTTGCGGGGGATGCTCTCTTCAACATATTGAATATACTGAACAACTTGAGATTAAAAAAGAAATTTTCGCTGAACTTCTCAAGCAGAACGGAATTGAATTATCTGACATTCCTGTCGTAATGACTCCGGGGGAAACAGGGATAAGGACAAGAACAAAGGTTTTCATTCAGGACGGAATTCCATCATACAGAGCATACCGATCCAATCAGCTTGTTCCATTCATAAACTGTCCTCTGCTTAACTCTGATTTCATACAAAAGATACTCAGCTTTTCAAAAAAACTGTCAGGGGATGTCCAGTTCGAATATTCAAAAATAACTCGGGAAATGATGCCGGAAGTCGACTCGATGTTCAAGGTTGTAAAAGGCGAAAAGCTCAGTCTTTTAAAGAACAGTTTCTTCCAGTCTTCCGAAGACGGTGCCGAAATAATGGTGAATCTTTTATTGAAAGAAGTTAAAAAAACTGATATCAGGACTGCTTACGATCTTTTCTGCGGTGCAGGACTTTTTTCCCGTTTCCTCGCCAATGCAGGAATAAAGACGACCGGCGTTGAAATAGTTCCCGACGCCTGCAGAAGTTTTTCCATAAACCTTGAAAATGAAGCCGAAATTCTGAAAAAAGATGCGTACAAGCTCAAAAACCTTAAAAAAGTCGATCTTATAGTCGCTGATCCGCCAAGAGAAGGACTCGGAAATGATCTGATCAAAGTAATATCTGAAAGCGGCACAGAAAAGATCGTCTACATATCCTGTGAACCTTCAAAATTCGCCCGTGACCTCAAAAAATTCAATGAATACGGATATAAACTCTCAAAAGTCACACTCATCGACCTCTTCCCCGACACACCGCACTTTGAAGTGTTCTCGGTGCTGGAAAAGTGATTTATCTCGGGAGTGCGCTTTCGAGTTCTTTTTTGTATTTGATTATGTTTGAAATGCCTGTGTAGGTTCTGTAGGCACCTGATTCTTCGACGACGACCGAAGGAACTGACCTGATGCCGTATTTTCTTGAGATGTCCATATTTTCCTCGGCATCGATAACTTCAAAATTAAGGACTCCTTTCATTTCATCTTTGGCTTTCGGGCAGTTCGGACAGCTTTTTGTCGTGAAAAGCATAACCCTGTGAGCATATCTTATCTCGGGATCGACTCTGCCTATCCCGAACCCCGGATTTATCATGGATTCAGGAGAAACTCCGTAGCTGGGAACATTCGGAGATTCTTCTTTCATTTCAACCATTGAAAAAAGTGATTCCTGAGCGGTAACTTGCTTTTTCCCCCTCTTTATAACAGGGTTTTTGCAATCAGGCATCCTGTTCATCATCTCCGGCTCGACAGCATATTCAGTTCTCTTTTCAAATTCCTGCTTCTTACCTTCATTCCAGTGATCTACCGGTCTGTAATATCCTGTTATTCTGCTGTAAACTTCTGCTTTTGAGCCGCATGTCGGACAGTTTGTATGCTCGCCTGCAAAATATCCGCACTTATTGCAGATCGTGTAGGTCGGAGAAATGGTAAAATAAGGAAGTTTATAGTTGTAAGAGATCTTTTTAACAAGAAGAGCGGCAGTTTCCCAGTTCGGAAGCTTTTCTCCGAGATAAGTATGGAAAACGGTGCCGCCTGTGAACCTTGTCTGAAGCTGATCCTGAATTTCAAGAGCTTCAAAAGGATCTGTCGTATAATCGACAGGAAGATGACAGCTGTTTGTGTAGAACGGCTTTTCATTTCCATTTGACGCTGTCTCAATATTCGACCATCTTTCTCTGTCCATTTTTGCAAGACGGTATGTAGTTGACTCAGCCGGAGTTGCTTCAAGATTGTACAGATTGCCTGTTTCAGCCTGATATTTCTTCAATTCTTCTCTCATATAATCAAGGACTTCCTGTGCGAATTTCAATCCTTTTTCTCCTGCAATATTTTCTTTGATCCATGGAGCATTGAGACACATTTCGTTCATTCCGATAAGTCCTATTGTCGAGAAATGCGCATTGAAATTGCCGAGGTATTTCTTGGTGTAGGGATAGAAATTCTCATCAAGAAGCTTTGTGCAGACGACTCTCTTTATTTCAAGACTTCTCTTTGCGGCATTCATCAGATAACTCAATCTTGCATAGAATTCTTTTTCGGTCTTTGCATTATATGCAATCCTCGGAAGATTGATCGTGACAACGCCGACACTTCCTGTCTTTTCTCCGCTGCCGAACAAACCGCCTGTCTTTTTAAGAAGTTCTCTCTTGTCGAGCTGAAGCCTGCAGCACATACTTCTTACATCACCGGGCTTCATATCGCTGTTGATAAAATTCTGAAAATAAGGGGTCCCGTACTTTGCTGTCATTTCAAAAAGAAGCTTTGCATTGTCACTTTCCCAGTTGAAATCTCTTGTTATGTTGTATGTCGGGATCGGATACTGGAAACCTCTGCCTTCAGCATCGCCCTCTATCATTATTTCGATAAATGCCTTATTTATCATGTCCATTTCAACCTGACAGTCACCGTAAGTGTAATTCTGCTCTTTTCCGCCGACTATTGCCGGAAGATCTTTCAAATCATCAGGGCATATCCAGTCAAGAGTAATGTTGCTGAAAGGAGACTGAGTGCCCCATCTTGAAGGAATGTTCACACCGAAAACAAAAGCCTGAATTGCCTGCTTTACTTCCCTGTAGGTGAGTTTATCAACCCTTACGAAAGGTGCAAGATATGTGTCAAAACTTGAAAATGCCTGAGCACCGGCCCATTCGTTCTGCATGATGCCCAGAAAATTGACCATCTGATTTGCAATAGTATAAAGATGACTTGCCGGAGCAGATGTTATCTTACCAGTTACACCACCCAGCCCCGTTTCTATAAGCTGTTTAAGCGACCAGCCTGCACAATATGCAGTAAGCATGGACAGATCGTGCAGATGGAAATCACCGTTCTTGTGAAGTTTAGCGATCTCTTCATCATACATTTCGCTAAGCCAGTAATTTGCAGTAACAGCGCCGCTATTATGAAGAATAAGTCCGCCGACACTGTATGTAACCGTCGAATTTTCCTTTACTCTCCAGTCTTCATTTTTCACATAACTGTCAATGATGTTCTTGTAGTCCACCATTGTTGATTTCATGTTACGGAGTTTTTCTCTCTGCTTTCTATAGAGTATGTATGCTTTCGCTACTTCTGTGTATCCTGTCTGTTCAAGCGTTTTTTCGACGCTGTCCTGCACATCTTCCTGCGCAACAGCTTCATCTTTGATTTTTGACTGGAAATTTGAAGTGACTCTCAACACCAGAATGTCAAGAATGTCTTCATTATAGATCATTTCCGTGGCATCAAAAGCCTTTCTTACCGCTTCTTTGATTCTTCCAAGATCGAATGCAACTAACGAACCATCTCTCTTTTTCAGCTTGAACATCTGTTTCTCCGCGACACATTTAGTTTAATAATAGGAACGAGGAGTAAATTACACTATAGATTGTGGTGTGTCAACAAAAAACATACCACATCTTGTGTTTTTTCTATAAGCCCTTTGAAAATATAGGCTTTTTCTACACTCCGCTGTTGAAAATGGACCTGTTGTAATACTGTATCGCTTCTGCGATGTGTGAAGCATCTATTTTTTCGACACATGCAAGGTCAGCGATTGTCCTGCCGACCTTCAGTATCCTTGAATATCCTCTTGTTGATATACCCATCCGTTCCATCGCATTCTTCAGCAGTTTTTCGGCATCATCATTCAGAACACAGTATTTCTCAATATCGGAAGCCTGCATTCTCGCATTTGTGAAATATGCTGTCCCTTTAAACCTTTCCTTCTGGATAGCCCTCGCCTTTATAACGCGGGATCTGATCTCAACACTTGTTTCGCCTGTCTCTCTGCTTCGAAGATCTTCATAAGGAACCGAATTGACAATGATCGAGATATCTATCCTGTCCAGAAGAGGTCCTGATATCTTCTGCTGATACTTATGGACTGATGATGAACTGCATATACATGTCTTTTTCCTGTCGAAAAGAAATCCGCACGGACAGGGATTCATTGATGCCACCAGCATGAAACTTGAAGGAAATTTCACCGTGCTCGTAGCTCTTGATATTGAAACATCACCGTCTTCCATCGGCTGTCTCAGGACTTCAAGAGCATTCCGGTTGAATTCCGGCAGTTCATCAAGAAAAAGCACGCCGTTATGTGCAAGGCTCACTTCACCCGGCTTAGGAGGACTGCCGCCGCCGACAAGAGCAATGTGAGAACATGTGGAATGAGGACTGCGGAACGGTCTTTCGCTGATAAGTCCTTTTCCCTTCAATAAATTCGAAACACTGAAAAGTTTCGTAGTTTCTATGCTTTCCTCTCTTTCAAGCCCGGGAAGTATCGACGGTATCCTTCTGGCAAGCATCGTCTTTCCGCTTCCGGGAGATCCTATCATCAAAATGTTATGACCTCCGGCAGCAGCGATCTCTATCGCTCTTTTAGCCTGCTCATGACCTCTTACTTCACTGAAATCAAAAATGTGTTTCTTTACGACCTTTTCTTCGACTGTCTTGTGATAAAAAACCGGACCGTTTTTTAAAAGTTCAAAAATATCATTAAGCGACTTTACCGTTATTACACCTATCTCCGTAATTGCCGCCGCTTCATCACCGTTCTCGAACGGCACGATTATTCCCTTCAAACCTTTTTCTTTTGCAGTGATAGCAAGAGAAAGCACCCCGCTTACAGGCTTTATCGCACCGTTCAGGGCAAGTTCGCCTATTATCATATATTCACAGATCTTTTCCGGTTCAATGGTATATATTGATGAAATTATTGCCGCCGCAATTGCCAGATCGAAACCGGCACCTTCTTTCCTGATACCGGCTGGAGCAAGATTTATTGTAATCCTGTTCTGAGGGAACTTGTGTCCGCTGTTTATTATTGCAGTCCTGACCCTTTCCTTCGACTCTTTCACCGCACTGTCAGGAAGGCCCACTATCGAAAACCCCGGCAGACCTTTTGAAATATCCACTTCCACATCAATAACACTGCCTTCAATACCTGAAATGGACCCGCTTTTTAATATTGTGAACATGCCGCCTCCGTTTAAACATGCTCCAAATTACACTCTCCGGATAAATTTGTCAAATTATAATTAGATTATTTAAATCTTCAGAATGAATGCCCGAAAACTTGCTACAACACAAGCCGGAAAATATAATCTGTCTGCATCTTCATTTTGAGGAGTTCCAGAAATGACATCTGAAAAATCAGAATCCCGCGAATCAAAAATCCTTGCAGCGCTTGCAGTCATTTTCTTTCTGTCTTTTATAACACTTCTTTTCATGTTCCTTGGTACAAAAGGAGACCGTTACAACTTTTTTCTTTATCTTTACGGAGACGAAGTTTCTCTGAACTCGAAAGCGCTTCCCATAATTATTGCAAGAGACGGAGCCATCGTCCCGTCCCCCGAGATCTATATAAACGGCAGAAAAAATGAATCCAGTCTGATAGATCTGAAACCTGATATGCGTGAAATATCTGTGAAAGTCGGCGATTTTGAATCGGTGTTTCCACTGAGTTACAAAATGCTTGAAAATGCCGGAACACCTGAAAAAAAGTTCATCCAGTTTTCAGATAACGAAATAAAAAAAGCCCCTGTTGCGACTTTGATGGGCGGAAAAACAATATTTCTTCTGCCGGACCAGTTCAGGGCTGTCCCCGAGTTCGAGCTGAACATGCACCTTTTCTGTCTTGAAAACGGCCAACCGTGTGCTGACAATATGATAAGCATCAACGGGTTCGAAATAAAAATGAATGGCGGATATTCAAGATTTAAATCGGTCTACACTGTTCAAAACACAACATTTATTGTCTTTTCTGACGGGTCGAGCGTATCGGCCGAAGTTCCTTATACAGGCAAAATGCTGCAATTCTTTAAAAGAAACGGCCGGATATTCATTGCGGCACTTACCGAAATGAGAAATGTATACATAGACTGCTACAGAAATAATAAATGGCTCGGAACGGACATAATTAAAATATCCACCGAAGGAACGGAACTTCCCGCTTCATACCTCAATTGCGACACAGTACAGGCAAGTTTAAATTCAGCCTCTCCGGGCTCAACATTCACAGTAATCACCGAAGTTTCTGAAATACTTGCACCGGTTACAGATCCGTACTATGCGCCTCTTGCACAGAAAATTAACAGATTTGAGCCTTCAATACAGAAAATTTTCATCAAAAGTTACAACTCATCTTTTTTCAGAGTCCTTCCAGTTATGTTTTCAGGTGAAAAACTTGAAACGGAATTTAATATACGGCATCAGAAAATGCTTGAGCTTCTGTGGTGGATGATCTTTGCTTTATCTGTTGCAGGCTTAATTTTATTTATAGTTGTGACGCTCAGAAAACTTAAGGTTGTGGAAGGTATTGACGGAGAATTGGTAACTTATTCCATGAACAGGCAGCGGGCAGTTCTTTTCATTGCCTGTATTCTTTATATAATGGTTTTTGTGTTTTTGCTTTATTTACTTAAAAATCTGGCATAAAAAATGGGAAAAATAACTCTGCTTTCAGAAAGGACTATCAATCAGATAGCCGCAGGAGAGGTTGTCGAAAGACCTCAATCCATCATTAAAGAACTTATCGAGAACAGCATCGATGCAGGAGCGGACAGCATATCAATTGATATTTTGAATGGCGGAAAATTAAAAATAGCTGTCAAAGACAACGGTTGCGGAATGTCCGAGGAAGATCTTTTCATGTCACTCGAAAGACATGCGACTAGCAAAATCAGTTCGATCGAAGAGCTGACGAGCCTTTCAACAATGGGCTTTCGAGGAGAGGCGATACCATCGATTGCGGCAGTGACCCATTTTTCAATTTCAAGTGCGACAGAACACGGGTCAGGTTTTTCGATCCAGTTAAAAAATGGAAAAATTACAGGAAACCGCCCCGTTTCAATGCCGAAAGGTACTGAAATTGTTGCGGCTGATCTTTTCCATAATGTTCCGGCAAGAAAAAAATTCTTAAAAAGCGATGACCGTGAATCAGCGCTTATCCGCGAACTTGTACAGAAATTTGCAATTACAAATCCTCATATCGGCTTTTCTCTTGACCACAACGGAAAAAATATTTTTACTTACAGAAAAGATGCAACAGTCGTCGAAAGGATATCTTCTGTGTGGAAAATTAATCCGGAAAGATTTTCAAGGTCATTTGTCTCCACTGATGAAGCAACTGTCGAAGCTTTTGTACCGACACCGTTTGAACAGGTTCCGGCTATTTCCGTGGTCTCTGTTAACAACCGCATTGTTACAGACAGACAGATAAATTCAGCAATATTTAAAACTTTCAGAGAGATAATCGGCGGAGATTTCAAATCCCCGGTTGTCCTGTTCCTGAAAACAGTTCCCGGATTTACCGACATCAATGTCCATCCGTCAAAACTTGAAGTACGGTTCGTAAAACCTTCTCTAATTTTTGAATTGATAGGAAACTCCATCGCTGAAGCTTTGAACTCTTTCCGCAGTAACACCGGCACTGAAAATGAATTCAAGTATGACAGTCTGCGCACAGCAGGTAATATTCTATCTTCTCAGCCCTCTTTTGTTGCAGAAAATCAAAATATTTTTGAATACGGAAAAGAAACCGCTGAATCAAATTCAGAAAACGACCCATCATATTCATACAAATTCAGGGACTATAAGAAAATAGGAATAGTTTTCGGTGTTTACCAGATAATTGAAACCAAAGACTCGGTTATTTTTCTTGATCTCCACGCTTCCCATGAAAGGATCACTTTCACAAAACTCACAGGTATTATTTCACTGAAGAATGGGCTTTCTCAAGTTCTGACAGCACCGCAGATTATAAAAGTATCACCTTCCGAACTTGCTGAATTTAATGAACATACCGCACTTTTCAATGAAAACGGGTTTTCAATTGAGAATTTTGACGAAAACTCTCTTATCATGAGATCTGTTCCGGCACTCGGGTTTGATACCGACTGGAATGGAACAGTTAAAGAAATTCTCGGACAGATGATAAATGAAGGTTCTACTGACATACTGAATGAAAAATTTCTTTATTTCATTGCTTCGATAGCATGCAGATCATCTGTAAAGAGAAATGATCATCTTTCCGATATCGAGATCGACTTTCTCATCAATGACATCAATAATTCCACTGTACTGACATGTCCTCATGGAAGACCGTTCTTTTTTGTCATATCAAGAAATGAATTTGAAAAAAGAGTTCAAAGAAGATGACTCTGATAATACTTACAGGTCCGACAGCGAGCGGCAAAACAAAACTTTCAGTCGATATAGCAAAAAAAATCAACGGAGAGATCGTCGGTGCGGATTCCATTCAGATATATCAAGACCTTGTAATAGGTTCAGCGGCACCGACTGTTGAAGAAATGGACGGCATCCCGCATCATCTTATCGGAACTGCCCCTTTATCCAGCGAAATAAATGCCGGCAGATATATAGCTGAAGCCGGTTCTGTGATAAAAGACATTATCTCACGAGGAAAAACTCCAGTAATGACCGGCGGGACAAATTTTTATGTAGATGCTTTTCTTAATGGGCTTTCTCCGGTACCAGAAATTGATGCTGATCAAAGAAATGAATTTGAAAAAAGCGTCCAGAATGTGAAAACCGAAGCTCTATTTCAAAAATTAATGCGGATCGATCCTGAATGGTCAGCACAGATATCTTCACCAAACGACAGACAGCGAATAAATAGAGGACTGATAGTATTTGAAACTACCGGGAAAAAACTTTCCGACTGGAACAAAATGCCCCGTGTAAACAAATATAAAGGAAAATATCTTGTATTGGGTATTGATATTGTCAGAGAACAGCTTTATCGTAACATCAATAAAAGAACAGAAAAAATGATTTCATCAGGATTGATCGATGAAGTTGCCGCAATAAACAAAATTGGATACAATGTCAATAATTGCAAGCCATTAGCCTCAATAGGATATAGAGAGACTGCTCTTTTTTTAGATGGAACCATAAAATCAAAAGAGAAATTATCAGAAACTATCGCATTGAACACACGCCATCTTGCAAAAAGACAGATCACATGGCTGAAAAATAAAAATTATATAAAATGGGAAGAGCGGTCTTCAATTATAGAATGCGTTTTGACTTGCTTAATACAGGATTAATTTTAAACCAAAGCAAATTGTCACAGCCGCCAATTGAACTTTAATGTTTCAAATTTGTGAACAACTCGTGTCAATATTACAACCCCATGAAATTAGAGAGCTTTTTTTACATTCCGCCTTGACTATAATTTTGTTATAAGTATAATAGTTAAGTATTTTTTCTTTTTTCCGGAGGTTCCTTTCATGAAAAATTTCAAGCTCGGCGACTTGGCTGTTTACCCCAATTACGGTGTAGGTAAGGTTGTTTCCATCGAGAAAAGAGCTCTCGGCGAAAATGAGATAAGCTGTTATGTAGTCAGTATGGTGTCAAGCGGTTCAAAAGTTTTTGTTCCGATTCTATCAATACGGACTGTATTTTGTCGGTCATTTCTTTTTGCTGAACATCGTTGTCGCGTTTTATGGTATAATAAACGGTTACCGAACTGAAAAATATAAACGTAAGCAGCAAAATAAACAACATCGAAAACCGAATTTTATTGTTGAAATCGGCAATAAAATCGGTGTTGATCATTTTTGAGTTTACAATGAAAATTG
>DAOQAY010000010.1:21861-34163 GCA_035354435.1 bacterium | reverse complement strand
GGAAAGACAGCGATCGAGTATGCATATGAAAACAATTTTGAAGCCACCAAAGAATTATTCATTAAAAAGATGGGTGCTTACCAAGATCAGCAATAAGACGACATAGGTTCCAACTCACCCCGACCTTCGATAAACTCAGGTCACCCCTCTCTCTGTGGAAAGAGGGGTAATGTTAATGTATTAGCCCCTCTTTTCTGCGAAGAGAGGGGGCGGGGGTGAGTTGGGGATGAGTTTTATCTTATCAATTTGGATTTTTTAATCTGTTTGTGTAATATTGAGCGTTGTTTTTAGTTATTTAACTTTTTCCGGAGAATGAGATGGAAAACAAAAGGGCTGTTGCAATCTTGTGTTCGGGCGGTCCGGCCCCCGGTATCAACACTGTTGTCTGTTCAATTGCAAAGGTTTTTCTGAAAGACGGTTTCAGGGTTATTGGTATCAATCATGGTACAAAAACCCTGTTTACTGACAATGTTGATACGATTGACATTGATTTTGAACTTGCGGACCAGTATTTCAACCGTGGAGGTTCAATTTTGAAAATGAGCCGTTACAAACCGAAAGATTCTGAGTTCAACTCTAATTTTTTTACGAAAAACAATGTTGAACTGCTTGTTACAATCGGTGGTGACGATACTGCATCAACTGCAAACAGGATCACAAAATATCTTAATAAAAATGATCTGCCTGTAAGAAATATACATGTTCCGAAAACAATAGACAACGATCTTCCACTTCCTGACAGACTTCCGACTTTCGGATATAATTCAGCAAAAAGCGAAGGCGTGAGAATTGCGACAACTGTTTATGAAGATGCCCGTACAAGCGGTAACTGGTTTGTTGTTTCGTCAATGGGAAGAGAGGCAGGGCATCTTGCTTTCGGTATCGGCTCGTCATGCCACTATCCAATGATAATAATTCCAGAAATGTTCAAGAAAGTCGAAATCACTTTTGACAGAATGATAAAGATGATGATTTCTTCAATTGTAAAAAGGAAAATTTACGGAATGGATTACGGCGCTATCATCGTGAGCGAAGGTGTTTTTCACTTCATGTCTGATACTGAAATTATAAATTCAGGGATAAAATTCTCATTTGATGATCACGGACATCCTGAACTCGGCAATGTTTCAAAAGCTCATATATTCAACCTTCTTTTAAGTGAAAGACTTAAAGAGCTTGGTTTGAAAATAAAGTGCAGACCGGTAGAGATCGGTTATGAAGTCAGATGCTGTCCACCTGTTGCGTTTGATCTGAAATACTGCACACTTCTTGGTTTCGGAGTAAAAAAACTGTTTGATGAAGGAAAATCAGGCTGTATAGTCGTCTGCCACAATGACGGTCGTGTTCTTCCTCTTTATCTGGAAGATGTCGAAGATCCTAAAACCGGAAAGATAAAGCCGAGACTGGTCGATGTCGATTCTCAGGATTATCTGATGCTTGTTGAGAATTTTCATTCGATTGATGAGCATGATTATGAAAAAGCCCGTAAATATTTGAAAGATCCTGAAAATTACGATCTGAAAAATATTCTCAACCCCTAGTTTTCATTTTATCCATTACAAGCGAAATTATATAGACAGCTCCGGAAACAATTGTGATTGATGCTCCGGTCGGGAGATCGTATTTGTATGAAACTGCAAGTCCGGTCATGCTGAAAATAAAGCTCAGCAGAATGGAAAATGCAATAATGGAAGATATCTTTTTGAAAAATATCGCTGAAGTTGCCGATGGAAGACTCAGAAATGCTATTACAAGAATAAGTCCGACAACTTTCATAAGCACAACAACAGTAAGTGCGATCATTGCGAGAAGCAGAATATAGATAAGGTGACTTTTAATGCCTCTTAATGATGCAAATTCATCATCAAAACTTACTGCACAGAACTGGCGGAATAAAACAGTCGAAATAAGAAAGACTGTAAGTGCCAGAATTGAAAGATAAACCAGATCCTGTTTTGATACTAGAAGAATGTTGCCGAAAAGATAACTGTTCAGATTTACTGCATATCCCGGAGTAAGGTAAATAAAAATTATTCCAGCGGACATTCCGCATGCCCATAATGCACCTATCACGGTGTCTTCATGAGCGGAAGCCTTGAATTTTATTATGCCGAGAATTAATGCAAAAAGGAGAGCGGCTGTTACGGCTCCGGCAAAAGGATTGAATCCGAAATAGACTGCCGCACCGACTCCGCCAAGAACTGCATGAGCAATTCCTCCGGCAATGAATGTTATCCTGTTTATATAAACAAAAGTTCCTGAAATTCCGCATGAAAGAGCAGAAAGAAGTGAAGCCGCAACAGCGTACTGCAGGAATGAATATGAAAGAAGTGCATTAAAAAAATCCATTTAAATACCGCACTTGTGGTTGATAATGACTCCCTTGCTGTGATAAAGCGAATCAATATCGTGATGTGAAATGTCATGGGCATGATGAGATACAAAAGTTCTGTTCACACACCCGACCCGGTTCACATAATCTGAAACAAAGCCCAGATCGTGTGAAACCATCACAATGGTCATAGTTTTATTGAGTTCGACAAGCATTTCGTAAATATCCTTTTCAACTGAGCTGTCAACGCTTGCAACAGGTTCATCAAGCAGTAGAAGTTCCGGTTCGCTGACAATTGCTCTGGCAATGAGAGTTCTCTGTTTCAATCCTCCGGAAAGTTCTCCGAAACGGTCGAGTGCCCTTTTTTCAATTCCAAGTTTTTTCATAATGGAATGAACTTTTTCAAGCTGTTCATTTTTATAGAACGGGAAAAATGACAGCGGATCCATCAATCCCTGCAAAACCACATCTTTTACTGAAAGGGGAAACTGCCTGTCATGATTTGAGAATTGAGGCACATATCCTGTTTTTAAAGCGGTTTTTGAAGGAGCAGTTCCTCCGACAGAAATACTTCCGGTCGTCGGGTTTTCAAGGCCCAGTATAAGCCGGAGAATTGTTGTCTTCCCTCCGCCGTTTGGTCCGATGATCGCAAAAAAATCGCCTTTTTCAACAGTAAAATCAACTGCTTCTAATACTTCATTCCTGCCGTATGAAAACCCGACTTTGTTAAAATTAACTATTTCTTTTTGCATAGACCAAACCTTTTTTTATCATCAGAGCTGAATCTCTGATATTTTCAATTACATTTTCTTTCAGAGGATCCAGAGTCTCAATTTCAGCACCGGTTTCGGCAGATATGGATTTCAGTACAGTTTCAGGAGTCTGTGCCTGCATGAAAATGTATTTTATGTGGTATTTTTTAATTATATCGGTAAGTTGCGCCATCTCAGATGCGGAAGGTTCCTTCCCTTCGATCTCGACAGGGATCTGTCTTAATCTGTAGCGGTTTGCAAAATATCCCCATGCCGGGTGATAGATTATAAAAGCTTTTTTACCTGAGTCTTTGAACAGATCGACCATTTCATCATTGAGAAGCTGAAGCTGTTTTGTCAGTTTAAGGTGATTTTCGATATATTCATCTCTGTTGGAAGGATCGAGTCTGATAAATTCATTCACAGTGTTCTGGGACATTTGAATAAGCGCAACAGGATCAAGCCAGATATGAGGATCTTTAATTTCACCGGCAAGTTCATTCTCGACAACGGAATTATGTCCGTGATGGCTTTCCATATCTCTCAGCTCGATGCCTGCCTGCATATCAACAAACTTCACATTTGTGTAATCATTTTTTATTTTATCAATTGAAGTCATTTCAAACGGCACTCCGATAGAAAAATAAATATCGGAATCTCTCAATTCAGCCATTCTTTTAGGTCCGGGTTCATAAGTTTCAGGGCTTGATGCCGGAGGTACCATAACATTCACCGAAACATGCTCTCCGCCGATGCTTTTGACAATAAAAGCCTGTGGAAGAATGCTCACAGTGACTTTGATGATTCCGTTCTTCTTAGTTTCTAAATTGCTGTTGCCGGTACAACTATTCAGAAAAACTGATAAAATCAATAATGCGGTTAAGATTCTCAACATTTTTCACTCCTTAAATAACGACATACATTATAACCACACAGATCGGGAGTCAATAAGATTTCTTCAGTAAATAATTGTATCTGTTACTCATTCTTTTCGAACTGGTAAAATTGTGAGGATTGAACCGTACCGGAGAAGGGATGATAGTTATGAGTGATGCCATTTCCTCTTTTGTCAGAGAAGCGGGAGCTTTTTTAAAATAAACTTTTGAAGCGGTCTCAATTCCAAAAATTCCTTTTCCGAACTCGATGTAGTTCAAATAAAGCTCCAATATTCTTTTTTTGCTCAGTATCATTTCCATTTCAAATGTCAGTATCGCTTCAAAATATTTTCTGGTAAATGACCTGCCGGGGAAAAGAAGCATGGTTTTGACCAGCTGCTGGCTGATAGTGCTGCCGCCGACTCGCACTTTGCCTGATTTCAGATTTTTTTCCATAGCCTCGGAAATTGCATTAAAGTCAAATCCCCAATGATCCCAGAAAGTTCCATCTTCTGACAGTACAACCATTTTCTTCAGATCTTCCGGTATCTTATCAAATTCGATAAAGTGCTTTTCCAGAATCTTGTGACCGGAAATATATTTTCTCTGCAATTCAATTGACGAAGCAGGCGGGTTGAAAAAAATACATGCCGCAAAAAACAGAAATCCCGCACCGATCACAAACAGATGAATCCCGATCAGAATGTATAAAAGCTTTTTTGCAATGGATCTGAATCTATTTTTATAAGTTCTTTCAGACATTTACATTCTTTAAAAAAGACTCTATCCCGTAAAAAGGTATTGTCTGGACTGAATCATAAAAAGAAAAAGGGTAAGGAGATATTTTTACGCCGTAATTACAATTTTTAAGATCCATAAACGACCTGAGGCTTTTCATCGAGCCGCTAATTCCGCTTTTTACTTCAATCGGCACAACTTTATTATTGTGCTCAATCAGATAATCCACTTCTGCATTACTCGATTTTGCTTCTCTATGCCAGTAAAAAAGTTTCGCTTCTTTTCTCGGATTCGAATAAGCCGTCAGTTCAGCAGCGACAAACTGCTCTGCAATTGCTCCGTTATTAACAAATGAAATGTCGGGATTTAAAAGAAGCGGTTTAAAATCGAAGTTGAGAAGACTTAACGCAAGTCCAGTGTCAAAAAAGAAAGTTTTAAACTTTTTCAAGTCAATTTCAGCATTTATCGGAATTCCATTTGCGCTGGTGTGAAAAATTTTATTTGCAACACCTGCAAAGCAGAGCAGATCAAGAGCTTCAGAAAGTACGGTGCTTTTTACAGATGGATCGATCTCTGAATATTTAAATTTGCGTCCTGTCTGATTAGGAAGTGCCGTAAAAATTTTTTCAAGGTATTTGACCTGATGTTTTTTTGCATATTTATTAAAGTCTTTTCTGTATGTCAGAAGTATATCGCTGTGAATATTCTGACATTCTCTGAAATCTTTTGTTTCAATATAAGTTTTGACAGCTTCCGGCATTCCTCCGATAATCGTATGCGTTCTTACAAATTCATTTAAAAGGGAATCGATAGGTTTTGAAAGTGGTTCGAGCTTGTTTCCAATAAGCATTTCCCTAAGATCTTCTCTTTTGCTGGCGACAAGAAACTCTCCAAAAGAAAACGGGTAGACATGAAGAAACTGAACTCTACCGACAGGGATTGATATTTTCTGCAATTCAAATTCTAACAGTGATCCAGCGGCAAGAACATGAAGTTTAGGCATATCTTCAAAAAAATAGCGTAAAGAAGAAATCGCTTCGGGGCAATTCTGAATTTCATCAATAAATAAAAGGGTTTTTCCGGCTATAATGCTTTTCCCTGAATAGTTTGAAATCAGCACAATGAGCTTTTCAGGATCTTTTGTCGTTCTAAAAAATTCACCGTACTCTGGATTTTTGTCCAGATTGATCTCAATAAAAGTTTCAAAGTCCTTTCCGATCTCTTTTGCAAGCCATGATTTTCCAACCTGTCTGGCACCTCGGAGAATGAGCGGTTTTCTTGAGTCTGAATTAGCCCATGATTTCAAGTCATTAAGCAAATCTCTTTTCATCTTTTTCCATCTCCACGGACATTTTACAAGGATGATTATACACTTCCACGGACAAAATACAAGGATGAATTTGCCATTCCACGGGCATTTTACAAGGATAGTCGTCAAAAATGTTCAGTTTTGGGGTTGTATTGCTTCGTGGAGTTCGTGGATGAAATACCACTGGTCAGGGTGTGCTGAGATTCTTTTGCCGAGTGAATTATAGAAACTCTGGATGATATTTCCTTTTGAAAGGTAATGTCTGTCGAGTTCGAAGTGATATGTGTCTTCGCCAGTTCTCACGAGGAAGGGTGTGACGACGATAATTTTGTCATCGGTGTATTTTTTGAGGAATATATCCATTCCAGATCCGCCCATGATTTTTCTGTCTAAGAGGTTCATTTCATTGCAGAACTGGTTGTTTTCGTCAAAGACATTGGAAAGTATTCCGCCTCTCATGAGTGTGTTGAGCATTTCATAAGGAACATCGGTTTCGGGGTTCGCCACATTTATCAGTTTTGTTTTTCCGGTTTTGTATTTTTCGGAAATGAGGTTCGCACCGTTGACGATCATTGATCCGACAGGTTCGGGAAATTTGCCGACAGATGCTATATTAAGACCGTTGACCATGAATGTTATTCCCATGAAATAGGATGCCCCGAAATGGGATTGTGCAACAAAAACGGGTAGTTTTGACTTTACGGCATCAAAAATGATCTGGAAATTCTCATCAATGGTAATTCTGTTTTTCGCTATCCAGTACATCTCAAAACTTTTTGTCAGAACGAACAGTTTTTCAAAATAATGGACTGAAATACCAGTAAGAACAGCATCAAGGGCTGTTCCGGTGGAACCCATTCCCATATATTCAAGATTACTGATAATTTGGGCAACTTCTTCTTTGCTTTTCTCAAAATATCTCAGACCCTGATCAACAATATGCGTTTTTCCGAATTTGAACGAATTCTTACCGACGAACTGGATGTTTTCTTTTGTTAAGAGAAATTTTCCGATGCTCAACTTACTTCCCCTTCAAAAAAGCCTTTATTTCTTCAGGAATCGGTATTTTTGTGTTGTTTTTATCTCTCAATTCAAGTTCAAAACAGATCTGAACTCCGATCTTTTCATGACCTTCGATGCTCATGGTCTCAAAAAATATAAGTCTTCCGTCACTTGTAATATCGGCAGTCAGATTAATGTCAAGAATGTTGCCTACTCTGACCGAGTTGAAAAATCTGATGTTGAATTCAGGAAAAACCCAGTGAGTCCAGCTTCTTTGAGGAACGCATACCTTATCGAGAAATTCATAAAGCGTCTCTTCACAGAATCTTAGATATGAAGCGTGAAAAGCAACTCCCTGAAGATCGGTATCTTCGGTATAGACCCTGATCTTGTTGAAGAAATGAACTTTCTCCTTATGTTTTAAAATGACAGCATATTTTGCAATATCACTAATAACGGGAGGCGGAGTCATATCAACAACTTCTGTAGGAATATCAATGAGTTTGCCGTTATCATCAAGCTGTACAAGTTCGACAATGCCATCAAGGGTCACTTCCTGAGTCTGTTTGTTTTTTATCTGCTGGTGGCACACCATCCTGATCGATGTTTTTCTAAAATATTTTGACATGACATCAAGGTTTTCACCTGAAAAATGATCACCCCGTTTTTTTATCGTGATCGAATAGACCTGAATGTTGTAGCGGGTAAAAAGAGATTCAGTCTCGCTTATATTGAAAAGCTCCTCACCGCTGTCGACACGACCTCTATCCATAAGCCGCAGAAAGCAGTTCATATCGGCAATTCCGCCAGCACTGACATCTTTGTTGTAAATGCGAACATATTTGCTGTAAGACTTATTGAATCCGCTTCCGATATCCATTTTTACTCTGATAGGTTCGGCATTGTTCTTTGATCCGAATTTTTTCTTTATTGACGCAGATGTCTGAATTCCCGACATTATTGCACCTTCATATCCGCCGCCTGACCATGTCCATGCTCCGGTCAGAAAAAGATTTTCAACAGGTGTAATATTCCTCAGCCTTTTGCTGGCTGACTGATCGACGGTTTGAGCAAGACCGTAAACACTGCCGCCGCAATTGAAACTGTATCTGTTCATCGTTCTGGGAGTTGCAAATTCCAGTACTTTTATATGATCTTTAAGCCCCGGAAATCTTTCATTATATTTTTCAAGCAGTTTTCTTTGAATTTCAGCTTTTTTGGTTTTATAGGCATCTTTATCAAGTTCCAGCCAGTCCGATGTGACTGTCGGTTCAACAATTGTGATAGTGTAACAACCGGCAGGGGCTTTGTTTATGGATGAACTTTCATAACTTGTGCAGCACCAGTCGGTGTGCTCCACATTTCCTTTTATAATATTCGAATAAGCTTTGAGAGGTTCAAAAGAATGGTTGTAAAAGTAGGTTGTGTCAGGAATTCCCAGCTGTGACGGCTTGCAGTTAAGTCCGATATACATGCTGTAAAGAGAGATGGATCTTTCCATCTTTTCAAGGCGGAATCTGAATAGATCGCTGGTGTATTCTTTTCCGACAAGTTTAGTGAAAGTCTGATAAGGATCGGCATTTGAAATAACAATATCGGATCTGATAACAGTTCCGTTCTTTAAAACGACACCGCATGCAACTCCGTTTTCAATGATAATATTTTCCACTTCAGTGTTGCATAGAACTTCTGAGCCTGATTCTTCGAGACATTTAACGAAAGCTCGACTTAAAGCGGCACCTCCGCCTTCAACATCATAAGTTTCTTCAAGAAAATGGCTGTTGAAAACACAAGTTGAAAAGATTGCATTCACAAGTTTGGGAGGAAGCCCTATCAGCATCCAGAACTGGCTCAGATATCCTGTCAGCTTTTCATCACTTATAAATTTTGCAACAAGTTCATAAAATGTTTTATCCAGATAATCTTTTGTAAGCAGTTTGTCCATCGGCACATTGAAGTCAGGATCTATCCAGCCGCCGATAATATGCCACCGCAGATCTTTCAAATGACTTAAAAGAGAAGTGATCCCTTCTTTTTCATGTGGAAATTCTGAAATCAGAAATTTCTCGAAAGCGCCGTAATTGTTGGATATTGTGCTTTCTCCATCAGGAAAACGGACACACATGATGCTCTTTTTAGGAGAATATTTGAGTTTGGCAAGTACTCCGAGAGTTTTTAAAACTCCGTGGATTGATTTTCCTTTTGACAACCCGCCGATATGGTGCAGAGAAACATCGAATTCAAAGTCGTTTCTCTTAAAGCTGTGGGCATAACCGCCCGGAACACTGTGTTTTTCCAGCACACAGACCTTGTAGCCGTTCCTTGCAAGCTCCATAGCGCAAGTCAGCCCTCCGAGTCCGGAGCCGACAACTGTTACATCATATTTTTTCAATTTGATAACCCTGCAATTGTTTTAAGAAGTAATTTATCCATTGTAAATATCAATCTGCCGTCCTTTTCATACACAGCGACATCAAATGTCGATTGAGACGGAGTTATTTCGACAGCTCGGCATATAACGACAGAATCGGTGGATGATGATCTGGCGAAGATATTGAACGATTCGATTTCGGCGGGAATTGCCATTACGGCCAGTTTTTTCATGTTCCACGCACTGGCAACCTGAACCGCCATGTCGGCAAGAACAGGATTGAACTTGAACTCGCCGGGAAGTTCGAATGATGTTACCGCATCTTTAGTAAGTGACACAAGACTGTAGTATATCCCGTCCTCTTCAACTGTTGAAACTATTCCTCTGAAAATAGGACCTGTTTTAAGAGCGTGTGAAAACTTTTCATCAAGATATCTGTAAAAATCACTTTTTTCACTTTTCCCGGCAAATTTCTTTTCTATTTCAGTATTGTCGAACTTGATCCAGTCAGGAGATTTCGGTTTCGAACCTGTTTTTACACTGCATGATGAATAACTCAGGTTTTCAAGACCTTTTCCTTCAAGCGCCGGTCTGTCTGAAGGGACGATATACACCCTTTCACCGCTTTGTACAAGCTCTATATTGAAATGATCGCTCGTTACAGCAAGTGGTCTTCTGAACTTCAGTCTATTAATAGTTGATCCTTTATGAAGCAGGTTTTCAGCAAATATTTCAGAAACAAAAGTTCCGGGAACTACAGGAGAACCGTTAACGACATGCTGATGAAGATAAAGGTCCCTTTTTAAGGAAAAGTTCACTTTCATCGGCTCATCATGAGTTCCGGAAAGGGTTTTAAATGAAGTGGATGCAATACTGTGACTGGTCACGGTGTTTTTTGCAAACGATGCATCTCCGTTGAAAACTGCAAATCTTGTATGAGTAAAATCACCTGCGGCTTTCAGAAACATTCTGACACCATTCGGTATGTCGATCGGGATAAGTCCGGCTTCAGCAAATCTTTTTGCTTCTTCTTTTGACACCATTCCTGTTCCGCTCCATGCAGTCCAGTCAACTGTTGAAACCTGAATATGCGGATAGAGCGCTTTGATCTCAATTGCAATTTCAGCAAGCATATCATTCGCAAAAGCATAATCTGTCTGTCCGGCATTTCCGAACAATCCCGCTATCGAAGTAAATGAATTGAAAAATCTTATCTTTTTCCAGTCAAGAACCTCAAGCATTGCAAAAACAGGATTCATTTTCGTTTCTATGGTTTTTTCAACATCTTTCATATCAAGCTCAGGGAGCATTTTGGATTTCTGGACTCCTGCGCCGTGAACTACAGCAGTAATGATTTCACCTTCTTTTTCAAGTTTTGAAACCAGAGATTTCAGCGCTTTCTGATCCGAAACATCACATTTTTCATATCTTGCGATTATGCCGTTATCTTTGAGTCTATGTAGATTATCATTGACCTCCCATGCGCTTTTCAACGATGCGGCTTCTTTTTTTGCATCTTTCAGTGAGAGTTTCCTTTCTTTGACAAGTTTCATTTCGAGATCTCTGATTGAAGCTGTCATTTCGTTTCTGTTAAATGAAATCCCTTCAATTTCTGAACCTGGAAGAGGTGTTCTTCCGGTCAATAGCAGTCTGCAACCTGTTCTTGCCGCAAGTGCCGCAACACATTCAAAAACAATGCCGCGGGCTCCGCCGGTGACAAGAACGAGGTCTTCACTGCCAAGCTGGTAAACTGGATTCCCAGGATCAAGAACTTTTGAAACAGCGGCTTTGACCGGAGCATTGTTTACAAGTCCGGTTTCAAATCCTGAAAACTGAATAGAAATATATTTTAAGATTGTGTCATTCCAGTTTTCAACAGAAGAATTTATAAGCATTACCTTGCAGGCTGTAAGTTCATTCTGAAGACTTCTGAAAAATCCTGCCGGGTATGATGAGAATATTCCGAGAGATACAGGTCTGCTTTCAAAAGCGCTGTTTTTCGCAATCGGCACGATAATTCTTTTCGGAGATGTCAAAAGTGTTCCGTAAATAGCTTTAAAAAGTTCAAACAGTTCCGCTGTTTTAGAATAAAATTCCTCATAAGACTTTTTATCAGCTTTCATACTTGCCAGTTCAGAGTGTGCAATGTAAATCACAGTATCACAATCGTTGATAAGCTTAGTCGCTTTTTCACTATCTTTCTTGAGAAATTCTGCCGGAGTTTTGACAAAGCAGTCAATTCCAAGTTTTTTCAGTTCCGATTTAAGTTCTGATGCATCCTCTTTTTTATTTGCAAAAACAAGGGCATTACTGCAATTGAAATCTTTAAGATCGCTACTGAGTGCAAAATTCCAGTTTCTCGCAAAAAGCTCCCATGATGAAGGCTCATTTCCAGCTAATTCGTATTTAAATTCTTTTTTTTTTTCTTCAGCCTGAGAATTTGGACTGGTCTGCTCGGGCGAAAACGGTGTTTCGCCCCTACTGGAATCAACGGGCGAAAGAGTTTCTCCTCTGCTTGCTTCCTCAAAAGCTTTTGAGAGTCCTGTGATTGTTTTTACCGGAGCTTTGGGTTTTGCATTTTCGGGAATGTTAAATTCTTTGCTGAGATTGACCCACAGTTCGGCTCTCTGAATGGAGTCAATACCGAGATCAGCTTCGAGATCAAGACCGCTTTCAAGCATATCGAGCGGGTATCCTGTCATCTTTGCAAGTTCCTGTTTAATACGGGTTTCCCAGTCGTAGTCGGACTTTGTCTGACTGGCTTGCCCTGAGGTTTCTCGAAGGGTCTGAGTTGTCGGAGCTGTCGGAGTTGTCTGTTCGGGCGAAAACGGTGTTTCGCCCCTACTTGCTTCCTCAAAAGCTTTGGCAAGTCCTGTGATTGTTTTTACCGGAGCTTTGGGTTTTGCATTTTCGGGAATGTTAA
>DAOQAY010000010.1:0-21761 GCA_035354435.1 bacterium | reverse complement strand
AGTCGTAGTCGGACTTTGTCTGACTGGCTTGCCCTGAGGTTTCTCGAAGGGTCTGTTCGGGCGAAAACGGTGTTTCGCCCCTACTTGCTTCGGCAAATGCCTTGGAAAGTCCGGTTATCGTTTTCACGGGAGCTTTGGGTTTTGCATTTTCGGGAATGTTAAATTCTTTGCTGAGATTGACCCACAGTTCGGCTCTCTGAATGGAGTCAATACCGAGATCAGCTTCGAGATCAAGACCGCTTTCAAGCATATCGAGCGGGTATCCTGTCATCTTTGCAAGCTCCTGTTTAATACGGGTTTCCCAGTCGTAGTCAGTTTTTGTCTGACTGGCTTGCCCTGAGGTTTCTCGAAGGGTCTGACTTGTCGGACTTGTCGGAGCTGTCTTGTTTAATTCGATCTTGTCTTCAAATGTTTTTATAAATTTTGCATGAAGATCTGCAAGTGCTTCAAAAGTTTCAGGAGAATTGGTTTTTATGAAGTTAAGCATATCCGGAGAAACAAAATCGGATATCCTTCTTTTCTGTGTCTGACTGTTCACATGTCCGGTCAAAGTGAGAAAGGCCATTGCTCTTGCAAAAACTTCAGCGTCTCCTATTTTCGGATGCATTGTAGGAAGTGCTTTAAAATTTCTATCTTTGAGAATTTCCGAGATCATTTTTGTCATTGACCAGCCTGGACCTACTTCAAGATAGTGATTTATCCCTTCACTGTGAAGTCTTTCGATCTCTCTTGGCAGGTTGAGTTTTGTAGTCAGCTGGAGAGAAAGATGTCCGGCGATTTTTTCGGAATTAAGTTTTTTCGGAATATATTCGCCTGTAACAGTGGATAGTATGTCATATTTCGGATCTGTCGCAGGGAGTTTTGAAAGTGCAATATAGAATTTTTCTTTTGCAGGTTCCATAAATCTTGAGTGGAATGCGCTTCCTATCGGCAGAAGTCTTGCTTCAAGTCCGAAAGATTCGGCTAGCTCAACAGTCTTTTTTACAATTTCAAGTTCACCTGAAAGAACAAACCGTCCAGGTGCGTTGATATTTGTAAGGATCAGGTTTTCACCTGCAAGGCTCAGCAATTTGTCTCTTCTTTCTTCTGAACATACAATGCTCATCATTCCGAGCGGGAATTTGCTTGCGTTTCTGCCGAATTCAGCTGCTTCGATACGAGCTTTGACAACTTCAAAAGCTGTCGGGATGTCCCATACTCCTGCAAATGTCAGAGCAGATATTTCGCCGAAACTGTGCCCGACAAGAACATCAGGGATGATTCCTTTTTCTTCAAGAACCTTTGCAAGTCCGAGTTCCACAGCGAACAATGAAACTTGCGCACCGACAAGAGTTCCCAGCTTCTTTTCAATTTCACTGTTACCTATCTCGCCGTAAATATGGCCGATAAGGTTAAAGTCCATATGTTTTTTTGCCAGAGCATCAACTTCGTTAATTATATCCTTGAACAGCTGATTCGATTCGTAGAGGAATTTTCCCATTGAAATATAGTGAGTTCCCTGTCCCGGGAAACAGAATGCAAGCTTTTCATCATCTTTTATTGCAGAAGAAATGAATATCCCCTGATTTTCAAGAGGAAGAAGGTCGTGACCCAGAGAAATGAATTTCTGAACAGATTTGAATTTGAGTCCGAGATCATTTTCATTTTTATAGGTCAGCGCAAAGCGGATTGCGTGGTCGCTCTTGAATTCTGAAGAACTTACAACTCCGGCATTCATACAGTCTGATATTGTGCTGCCGAGCGATTGAATATTTTTCGAACTTCCTGTGAATATGCTTGAATCTTCCTCTGTCCGTTTCGGCTGTTCAATATGTACTGTTTTTTTATCCATTTTTTCACCTTGTTTGTCTGTTTTTTCGCCCAGAGAGATTACAGCAAAGTAATTTGTTCCGCCAAGCCCCAGCGATAGAACTGCACCGGCATCATAAATATCAGGGAAAGGCATCGTTTTTTTAACAGGTGTCGCCTTATCAAGTATATCACTGATCTCAGGTCTGATGTTCTTCAAGTTCCTTATGCCGGGAACTTTTCTTGTTCTAAGTGTCTGTATAACACTCAGCATTGATGCTCCTCCTGAGCCGCCGTAAAGATGTCCGATGTGACTTTTTATTGCTGTAATGCTGACAGGATTTCCGTTATTGTTCTGACCCACTTCCTGTGCGACACTGATAGCTTCAATTACATCGCTTGCTTTATTGGCGGAGCCGTGTGTATCAACAACACCGATCCTTGATCTGTCAACAGTTGTATTCTTTAAAGTTTCAGTTATTGCACGGCGTACAGCTTTTTCTGAAGGTGCAAGCATCGATTTTGATTCTGCCTCGGAACTTCCGTTGATAGAATGAATGACGGCAAAAATGTCATCGCCGTCTTTTTTTGCATCTTCAAGCCTCTTAAGAAGATAGAGAACTCCTCCGTCACCGATAATATATCCCGAACCTTCTTCATCGAAAGGTTTTGCATCTTCTTTTGCAATAGCTCCTATTGCGCTGACTCCGGCAGTAAAAACATCACTTATCTGGCGGTTCAATCCGCCGCTTATCATCATGTCGACATCGCCGAATGCAAGCTGATAAACTGCAGGAATAAGTGCGCTGAGTCCTGATGAACATGCAGAATCCACAATCATATTCGGTCCCTGAAGATTAAGCTTGTTTGCCATTCTGCCGGCGACAATATTTCCCATCCAGCCCGGAAGAGTGTGTTCTGTGATCGGAGGAGTATCCGCTGTAACTTCCTTTTTTGTCTCAATAAGTGCTTCTTTTAAAACTGACTTATCTATCTTTGAAGATTCCATTGTGTCAAGTATCGCTGCTTTATAATCATCTGTGACCATAGGATCAAAAACATCAGGAAATGAATCATCATGAATTGCACCGATACTTACGCCGATATTTTTTGCATCTGTGGTTTTTAAGCCTTTATTTTCAAGAAGTCTGCCGGCAAGATCAAGTCCGAGGAACTGGGTCGGTGATATCTGGGAAACAGATTTCGGGAGTATTTTGTATTTGAGGTAGTCAAGACTGTACGGTTTGAGTTTTGAGATGACTTTTGTGTAAATTCGTTCATTTTCAGGTCCTTTTTCAATGTGATATTTCCATTTGAGTTCTTCAGTATCCGCCTTTGAAAAAACATTTTTTCCTGTGGTGACATTTTCCCAGAACGAATCAACATCATCAGCACCTGCAACTCTGCATGTAACTCCGACAATGGCTATGTCGCGGTTTATTTTTTTTCTTTTGTTGACAGGTATGTATTTTTCACCATGTTCGAGGATGACATGGTAATTGCATCCGCCGAATCCGCTTGAAGTGACAGCTGCGATTCTTTTTCCTTCTTTGTTGGTTTCCCATTTTACCGGTTTGGCCGGGATGATAAACGAATCTATCGGGTTGCTGACATTCGGTGTAAGCTTTTCGAAAAGAGGCATATGAGGAATAATACCGGTTTCCATACCTTTGATAGTTTTTATCAGACCTGCAACACCTGCTGCGGCTTTCAAATGACCTATCTGATATTTTACACTGCCGAGATAAAGAGGATTTTCTTTTTTTCTTCCTTCTGCATAAGCAACGGATATTGCTTCATATTCATTCGCATCGCCGACTACTGTTGAGGTTGCATGAGCTTCAATGAACTGGACATCGTGAGAAGAGACATCGGCTCTCTTCAACGCCATTTTGAAAGCTCTCGCCCTGCCTTGGACGGAAGGACTGTATATTGCCTGTCCTGCACCGTCACTGGAACTTCCCATGCCTCTGATTATTGCTCTTACCCTGTCTCCGTCAGCAAGGGCGTCTTCAAGTCTTTTAAGAATAACAACACCGCCGCCTTCACCGATTATAAGACCGTCAGCTTTATGATCGAACGGGTTTGATATTCCGGAAAAGCTGAGTCCTTCAACTCTGCTGAAACCAATGTAAATAGCCGGATTTACTCCTAAATCTACTCCGCCTGTAATTGCAACTTTTGCATCTCCTGCCATCAGAGCGTGACATGCTGTTTCAAGTGCGCCGAAAGATGACGCACAGGCGGCATCAACTGTCATGTTGTATCCTTTCGCTCCGAAAACCTGAGCGATCCTGTTTGATAATGCCGAAGGTATTACTCCGACTGCAAGAAGTGACATTTTAACGGAATGCCTTTTAGAAACTTCCTCATCGAACTGTTTTGAAAGCTCATCGATCTGTTTTTCGGAAACACCTTTTTCCTGAAGCTGTTTTCTCAATCTGTCAAAATAGTGATTTCTTCTGAGATAGGCGCAGGCATGAGCATAATCATCAACTCCGCTGACACCAAGAATGGTGACAGCTTCGTCAAGAGCTTTGCTGTGCGGTTTTATTCCTGCATCTTCAAGAGCTTCTCTTGCTGATTCAAGTGCGATAAGCTGAGCAGTATCAACACCTTTCATTGTATTCGGCGGGAACTTGTATTTGCTGAAAGGGAATTCAAATCCGTCAATGAAGGAACCTTTTTTTGTGTATGATTTATCGTTTTCTGACATATCTTCACTGTAATAACTTTCGGCTCTCCAGTATTTTTTCGGCATATCTGTTATAAAAGTCTTTCCGCTGAGTACATTTTTCCAATATTCATCAACATTGTTAGATCCCGGGAAAATGCCGCCCATTCCAATTACCGCAATGTCATACCTCTTCATCAGGCCGTCTCCTTGTCTGTTTTATTATTCATCAATATTTTTAAAAGCTTATTCCAGCTGACAGAGTTGTCTTTGCCGGATTTTTTTTTAATAATATAATAGTTCATGCCGGCATTTGCAGCGGCAAGTCCGTCTGTGTCGGCACGGTCACCCACAACAAGAACTTTTTCAGGTGCTATTCCAAAATGTTTTGCGATCTTGAGCAGCGGTCTCGGACCCGGTTTCAGAACTCCCTCGGTCTCTCCTGAAACAAGCAGATCAAAGCAGTCCAGCTCGATGTTAAGCGCCTCCAGACGGCTTCCGATAAATCCGTAGTCGGAAAAGATTGCCGTTTTAACCTGATTTTCTTTGAGAAAATGACAGAGATCGTTGAATTTTTTTCTGGGCTTGCAATATTTTTTCAGGATCGAGCAGAATGTTCTCTTGAAGATCTTGTAATACCAGTTCTGTATGGTCTCAAGACTTTTCCCCGTCCTTTTTGCCATTTCACTGAAAACTCTTGTACTGTAAAGTTCAGGTGTTCCGAAATCATTGCCGCGAAGACCTGCAATAACTTTTCTATGTGAGAAAAAAATCTTGAAGTGCAGGATGTTGTAGATCAGAAATATAAATTTTAAAAAGAACCCATTTTCATAAAGTGTTCCGTCAAAATCAAAAACTACGGCCTCTATCTGTTTTCCTGAAATTTTAATCATTTTTTTTATCGTTTTCTTTTAACCTGTTCTCAATTTTATCATGCCAGATGACAGCATATTCTTTCGGGTCAATAGTGATTTTTTCAGCAGGAAAAAACTCCACACTTATATCAATTCTCCTTTTTCCAAGAAGTTCAATAAGTTGCGACATCCCTTTTTTATTTGTGTCCCATTTATGAACCTGTCTGTTTGGAAGATAGTCAATCACGACCGCCTGAACAGTCCTGTCGAGTTTTTTTGCCATTGCAAAAGCACCTGCTTTGAACGGCAGTCTTTCTGCATTCGGAGATGCCTTGCCTTCGGGGAAAATGATTATTCTGCAGAAATCATTTGAGAATTTAAGCAGATTAGTCGCAGCTTTCCGAAGGGATGTGCCATCTTCTCTGTCGACAAAAAAATGACCTTGTCTTGACAAAGCTCCACCAAAATAAAAAACCTTTTTCGCTTCAGCTTTTATCATGTACACTGCGGGAAAAATGCTTGACATTACAGGTACATCCATAAACCCTAGATGATTTGAGATTATCACTTCACCCATTGGAAGAGGCAGCTCGTTTTTTCTGTGTATTTTTATTCCCATAATCCAGGCGAGACCACTGCCCCAGATATAAATGACTTTCGGAAACCTTCTTTTTTTAGTGAAAATACGAGGGATATCAACCATAAGATTGTGAATTAAAAGAGTCCACACCAGTATCGTGAAGACTTTAATGATGATCCTCAAAGGTTTAATTATATTCATTTTTTCCTAAACCAGCAAGCCATAAACAATTGTCTGTACAAAGATCCAGCTGGATTTATGACAGCAAAATCTATCGTTTAGTTACAGGAAAATCAAATATTTAATGTTTTTAGGTAACAGCTCTTGATTTTAATATATTTACTTGAGCGAAGTAGCATTATAAAGTATATTCCGTTTTTGAATGGTAAATGAGGATTTGAGGTTCAAAAATGAATATAAGTTCAATTCAGCAGCAAAATTTTATTCTCTACACTTCCGTTGATGGCAAAATATCTGTTGATGTGGTTTTGCAGGAAGAGACACTTTGGCTTACCCAGAAGGCGATGGGGCAGCTTTTCGGTGTTGAAAGTAATACGATAACATATCACTTAAAAGAGATCTTCAGGTCGCATGAACTTGATGAAACGGCAACTACTCGAAAAATTCGAGCAGTTCAAAAAGAGGGTGACAGACAGGTTGAAAGAGTACTCGATTTTTACAATCTGGATGCAATTATTTCAGTGGGTTATCGTGTAAATTCCTATCAGGCGACACAGTTCCGCATCTGGGCTACCAAGACCTTAAAAGAGTTTATCATAAAGGGATTTGTACTTGACGATGAAAGGCTAAAGCAGGGGAAAATATTTGGGAAAGACTATTTTGATGAACTGCTTGAAAGAATTCGTGAAATCCGTTCAAGTGAAAGGCGATTTTATCAAAAAATCACAGATATTTATGCTCTTTCAGCTGATTATGATAGAAATTCTCCGATAACGAAGGAGTTTTTTGCTACTGTTCAGAACAAACTTCATTGGGCAATAACAGGTAAAACGGCAGCTGAAATTATTTATGATTCAGCAGATGCCCAGAAGATTTTCATGGGTTTGACCAGCTGGAAACATGCTCCGGACGGAAAAATTCTAAAATCAGATGTGATTGTTGCAAAGAACTATCTTAACAAAGCACATATTGATGAACTCAACAGAATAGTTTCAGCCTATCTTGACCTAGCTGAAAATCAGGCAAAAAGACAGATTGTTACTACAATGATGGCTTGGGCTGAATTTCTTAATGATTTTCTTGCATTATCCAAATATCCAATACTCACGGACAAAGGTAGGGTGACAACACTCGAAGCAAAACTTAAAGCTGAATCTGAATACGAAGAATATCGTGTCACTCAAGATGAAAATTATATCTCCGATTTTGATAAAGAAATTAAGAGAATTGAAGGTACGAAGAAGAAGAGTTAAAATATGAAAGATTTACTTAAAATAATTAATGAGTTAATTCAATATAAAAAAGAAGGATCGTACTGGGATTTTAAGCAAAAATGGCACGATAACAATGCGGATTTAATAAGAGATATTCTTTCTCTTGCGAATGGAATTGAACATCAAGGTGATCGTTATCTTATTATTGGTATTTCTGATCCGCCAGATTGTTCCTTTGTGGGTTCTGAGCACATGGGCAAAAGAAAAAAACAATCAGATTTGTTGGATTTGTTTTCAAAGCTTCAATTTGCTGGAGGTTTTGTGCCGGATTTGAGAATTGAAACATGTCGAATAAGTGAAAAAGAAATAGATGTCATAATAATAAAAGATTTACCATTAAAGCCGTATTATTTGATGGAACGGTATAAAAATGGGGAGCTCTGCGAAGGGGCAATATATACCCGTGTTGGTGATAAAAATACGGCTAAAAATAGCACGGCGGATATATATCGAGTTGAAAAAATGTGGCGCGAAAGGTTCGGATTAGATAAAACTCCCTTTGAAAGAGTACAGCAGTATCTGATGTATCCAAAAGATTGGCAAACCGATGGGATCTCTAAAAGTTATCACGATCAATTTCCCGAATTTACTCTGGAATATGATACTGAAAGCGAATTTGTTTCTGGAAAGTGGTGGAGTGTGTTTCTGGATGAGCAAACAAAAAAATCAAATATAATTGTTAGATATCACTCAACAATACTCTGTGAGCAGATTATTTGTTGTTTCCATAGAGAAAACATTACTATTTCTCATCCAGATATTGATTATGTGAAAATTAATGCAAATAAATTTAAAGACGCAGAAAACACATTTTGCCTTTTTAGCTTTACGAAGGGAACTATATGTTTTTCAATGCTGTTATATTTGTTTCGTAAGGATATTGACAGTCTTATATCATATAAATCCATTCGAAGTATAGACAAACCGGCTATAAAACATCTTCCTTTCATGATTTTTCAAGATGAAGATGAGAAAAAGGAGTTTTTGGAATATTTAGAGCAAAATCTGACTCAATTTTTTGAAGAAAAAAATCCTTATTCTGAGGTGGGAAAAGAAAAAGAAGAGGAACTGTTTGCGTATTGGGCTTACGATAAATTTTTTAGTGATTGGAAGCAGTTTAAATAATTCCGGAGGTTAACCATTGAATAATAAAAAGAAAGTTGCGGTGGGTTTGAGTGGTGGTGTGGACTCTGCTGTTGCGGCGGCGATCCTTGTCAGGCAGGGTTATGATGTGACGGGGATTACAATGTCGATATGGGACGGTTCGATGAAGCTGGAAGAGGGTCCCAAACATGCCTGTTACGGTCCGGGTGAGGACGAGGAGATTGAGACTGCCGGTAAGATATCGGAAAAACTGGGGATTCCATACAAGGTTTTTGACCTTAAACAGGAATATCAGGAAGAGGTTATCCAGTATTTCAGACGGGAATATCTTGCAGGCCGTACTCCGAATCCCTGTGTAATGTGCAATTACCGGATGAAGTTTGGATTTCTTCTTGAAAAAGCGAAAAAAGCGGGTCTGGATTTTGATTATTTCGCAACCGGTCATTATGCCAGAATTATTGAAGAAAACGGCGAATATTTTATAAAGAAAGCTCTTGACGGATCAAAGGATCAGACATATTTTCTTCAGGGTTTGAGACGAGAGCTTTTGAAGAGCATAATTTTTCCTCTTGGAGAGATGACAAAACCGATGGTGCGGGAAGAGGCGAGGCGGATCGGTCTTGAAGTTGCCGAAAGGCCCGAAAGTCAGGATTTTATTGCAGGTGGTGACTATGCACAGATATTTGCTAACGATAAATTGAAAGATGGCGATATTGTTGATGAATCCGGTCGAGTACTGGGTCGCCACAAAGGGATTGTCCATTATACTGTCGGGCAGAGAAAAGGGCTTGGGATCAGCAATGAAACTCCGCTTTATGTCATGATGGTCGACCCGAAGAAAAACAGAGTTGTTGTAACGGACAAAGCACATCTTTTTTCAATTGGGCTTGTTGCTTCATCATTTAATCTGCTCATGCCGGAAGTACCCGGAAAAGAGTTTAGAGCATTTGCAAGGATAAGGCAGAAACACAAGGAAGCGCCTGCAACAGTTACTATGATCGATGAAAAAAATATTAAGATTATCTTTGATGAACCTCAGCTTTCTATAACTCCGGGACAGGCAGTCGCCCTTTATGAAAAAGATATTCTGCTCGGCGGCGGAATTATTGAAGAAAAGATCAAGTAGCTGATATTATTCCATGAATTCAGGGTCGACTGGTGTTTTGCCTGGCAAGTTGAGAAGTTCGCTCAGTGAAAATCCTGTGAATGTCTGCTCAGGTACCGGAATTTCTCCTGATGCAACCCAGAAATGTAGTCTTTCGGGATCGAATATTATTGCGTATATTGCTCCGTTTGTGGCAAGACTGCTGTCGTTATCAATCGTTCCGAGTGGACTTTCTGTCATTGTGTCAGGGTCGATGCGGTCACGGAGTATTTTAACGATCACGGGTGGGTTAAGTGTTCCGTGAACTGAATATTCACTTTCAGGTGTCAGAAGCTGTTTAAGCCGTTTATATCTTTTCAGCGATGAACTTCCTGCCGGATCGGCATCAAGTGCTTCAGTCGAAGGATCGACAAAATGATTGGTGAGCCATACTGCGCCGTTTTTCTGATCTCTTTTGGCGATAACTGTCGCGGTCATTTCAAAGTTGGAACCGATTCCGTTCTTTCCGTCAGCTATTCCGAATTGTTCAACGCTCATGTGTTTTTCGCCGAGAATGAACAGATTCGCCTCATCAAGTGAAGAAGTCCTTTTCAATATCTGTCCAAGCATCTGGACATGACTTCTGCCGGTAAGGCTCTGCTGACTTCGATCAACCGGATCCGATTCATTGGAAGCTCCGGATATTCCTGCGACATTCATTCCCGAATAAGGACTCAGATTTCCTGGAAAGCCGATGTAGACATGAGGTATTCCGTCTATCGGCTGTCGTACAAAAATTACAGGATACCACAGAAGATAATCAACATCGCTCCAGTCAAGGAGTCTGCCATGATAAATCCGTCCGTCAACTGTCGCATCACCGCTTACGATAAACTGAGAACATCCAGGTCTGCTCAAACTTTTATGAACAGGGATAACACCATCAAGCCATTCGACAATGACATCTCCGAAATTAGCCATAAGGCATAGCTCCATTGTCCATCCGATGTCTCCGGCTGCTGCAACCATCCCTTCGCATTCCTGAACGATCTCCGGATAGCTGTTGTTTTTAGCAATGTCATCTATTTTAGCGTATGAAGCAAGAGATATCTGCCACTTTAAGTCCTTGATATATGTCGAATTCTGCAATCCGTTCTGAAGTTCATTTTTTAAAAGAGTTCCATGCTGAAAACCCATTTCATAAGGAGTTCCGGTAAGCCAGACTATAATATATTTCCCTTTTTCCTCACGGTGAGATGAAACAGGTGTCCATTCGAATGGTCCTGCGTCAACATCTTCATCAATGATCTGCTCATTTTCATTGTTCAATTCTTCAGACTGTTCATCTGCATCAATTGAGTCATTTTCCGTATTTTCATCAGGAATCAAGCTCTCGTCATCAGTTTCAATGACTGGATCGTCATCTATTTGCGCTGTCTGGTCAGGTGCGGTACTTTTAGAATTATCCGAACATGATAAAAAAAAGATGAGAGAAATTAAAATGAAATAAATTCGCATGGTTTTAAAAAAGCAAAATTGATAACAACTGATTCTACTGCAAAGAGATCAAAAAACAACGGTTTTTCGTTTAATGGATAGATCCTGCTTCAATAAGGTAGTGAATCACATCATAACGGCGGCATTTCTGTGCATAATCCATTGCTGTCCAGCCTCGATGATCCTTATAGTTCACATCGACAAATTCTTTTTCAACGAGAAATTTTACAAGCCCTGTCCTGCCATGGACTGCGGCATGGAAAAATAACGGATAAGGTTTGTCATGAACTGATTCGTCAAAAGAGAATTCGCTGTGCAGAAGTGCTTCAAATACATAAATCATATCAATATCAAGAGTTCCGTTCTCAATTGCTGTTTTTAAATCTTTTTTCCAGTTCTTTTCAACCATAAAGCGACTCCTCCATTGTGGAAAATTAAATCTGATAAATTTCGTTTCTACAGTGTTCGCCGGCACATAATTTGCTGACATTTACCCCTCCCCAAGATAAACATTATGAAATGAATGTAGCATATAGAAAAAGATTTGTCAAAGAAAATAGACTGACATGTCAGTTTAGGAAATTACCTTAACTTTTCAAGCATTATGCCGACAACTACCCCCCATGATTTGAGCACTTCTTCTTTCATAAAACTGTCTGTCAGATAGACAAGATATCCTTCCCTGATTATGTCGAGACAAAAAAGAATTTCCTCAGTTCCGGGATTGTTTTCATCAAGATCCATGATTTCTCTCAACCGTTTTTTAACAACTCCTTTATTTGACTGAACAGTTTTGTCGATCAGTTTCATAAACTCAATGTCGGTTCTTCCTTCGTTGTTGCATATTATGTTGTACCCTTTTATCAGAATACTGTTTATCTCAAGAAAAGTTGCGATTTCATTCATAAGATCAATAAGGTATTGTCTCGGGTCTGAATATGGCAGTTCAAGAAGAGGCGGTTTTATAATTGTGAGAAAATAGAGGCATGCTTCAATTTTTATCTCCTTCATATTCTTAAAATGATGAAACAGATTGGCTTTTGATATGCCTGCTTTTTCAGAAAGAGTTCTTGCAGAAAGAAATGATATTCCTTTTTCTCCGGCAAGTTCAAGGGTTGCATGAAGTATTTTTTCACGCATTTCACGCCCTTTACTTAATCTTCCGTCCATTTTTGAAATATTGCGTCGCATAAACACCTTTTTAAACACCGGTGAAAGTATGCCAGAAAAGTTAAAAATGTAAAGAGCATTGATAACAAGCTGAAATCACTGGCAAATAAAAGTCAGGCACAGCTATTGCTAAAACTGACCGATCGTCCGGTTAGTTTTAAATTGATAAGGAGGAAGCTATGAAAAAGTTTAGTAGTTTGGTTGTTACGGTATTGTTTTTTTTGTTCTTTTTAAGCTGTGGAGATAAAAGCACACAAAAAAACGACAGTGAGTTACAAAGCGATGATGAGGTCGCTGAAACAGAAAATGAACCTGATGAAGATGTGAGCGATGCGGATGAACCGGTTCCAAACAAGCCGGGAGATGATTTTTTCAGTGATCCTTTAAATGTGCAGTACACTTTCAAAGGGTACATAAATGATTATAGCGTTGTAAATACGGATGAAGAGCAGAAGGGTTCGATGGAGTTGTCATTGAAAGTCGGAGATCTTGAACTGACTCTGAACGACATTCCGACATCATACACCTATACATATCCCGAAACTGCGCCGGAAAATCAGAGAGGAAAAACTGTTGTGGCGGTTGTTTCAGCAGGCGGTGTTGCTCAGGAAAACGGGTTGCAGACATATTATCTTTTTATTAATTCGTTCAATGTTGACAAACTTAAAGAACTGAAAAGTAACAATATAAGGGAATTCAGTGCGAAAGATGCCGAAGCCGGAGTTAATCTGAATAAATATTATGTCAAAGCAAGAGCAGACGGTTCAAGAGTATATAGAAAATGTCTTATTGGAATGTCACCGGTTGAAAACAAATCAAGGTTCTTTATAAACAATAGCTCAAATAAGGATTTTGCCGTATCAGAAACTATGCTTGCCTGGGGAAATGTTGAAGTCACAATTGAATTGAATCCGGAAGTGACAAAGACTCTGACTGAATATGAAGGCGAATTCTGCTCTTTCTCTCTTGACGGCGCACCTTTGACAAAAGATGAGTACGAAGCTGAATTGATAAAAGACATGACAAAATTTGATTGTGAAATGGAAGAAGATTTTCTAACCCCGATTTCAGAAAAATACGGAACAATGAAGATCAAAGGAAAGATAAGCCCTGCGCAAAGTGATAAATCAACTATTGGTCAGGCAATCATTAATCTTGAAAATAAAGATGTTGTTCTGGACAGTCTTTTTCAAATTCAGTCTGGTACTGATTCCGTTAATGAAGTTCTGACACTTGATTCGGCGGGAGATATAGAGACCATTTCAGGGCAGACGCACTATAAATATAAATATTTTCAGGCAATTGTCCCCAAACCATTTATTAAAGAATTAAAAAATGCCGGAGAAGAAAGTGTACTGATAGAAGATGTTCTTGGTCATGAAAGTGTGTCAGCAATACTTTATAGTGTTGAAGAAAAACAGCTGACTGCGAAGACTTTGCAAAAAGTCTGCATTATGGCCTCACCGTCAAAAACCCCGGCTTCAAAAATGTTTTTGTGTTTTAAAAATAATACTGAATTCGCTGCCGGTGAAGAATTTCAGGGAGCTGTAAACATTGCTTTAAATAATGATGAGGAATATCTGCTTGAAGAAATGAACGCTGAAACTGTCGCGGAGCTTTGCTACTGCTCAAGCTATACAACGACAACCTATACACCGGCAGAAAATTGTGATGAATTTGAAAACACAAACCCCTAAATGGAGGGTGTGATGAGCAATATATTGAAAACAATCCTTCTGAGTTTGATAATGCTGCTGTTTCTGGGGTTTTATTTTTTCAAGGCTGTTCAGGCGGCAGATCTGACAAAAGGGCTGATAATTGTTACAACGGAGAATATAAGACTTAACTCAGAAAAACTCGGAGAACTTGTTACCGGAAAGGAAAAAATGGGATTTACAGTAAAAATTGCAACAGAAAAGGATTTCGGCGGAGATAATCTGAAAGGATATGAAAAAGCGAAACTTATCAGGTCGTGGCTGAAAGAGAACAGTTCCGGATATTCATTTCTTCTTCTGATAGGTGATCCTAATACCAAAATGGGTGATATTCCGATGGTTATTGCGATGCCGAAAGGACCTGATGCATCCGACCCGTGTATTGACACAGGTTATCCATGCAACAGAATCCCGACCGATTATTACTATTCCGACCTCAGCGGAGAGTTCGATCTGAATGACGATGGTGTGGCAGGTCAGGCACCAATGGACCTCGAAGCCGGCGGTGTTGATTTCAATGCTGAGATTTATACAGGCAGAATCCCTGTCTATTTTGGCGAAATTGAAGAGCTGGATCAGACTTTGAGCCATATTATCAGTTATATGAACATGAAAGAAACCGAAATTGCTTACAGAAGAAAAATGCTTTTCCCGATGTCTTTTATATGGTTTGACGGTTTTAAAGTTTTTCAGACAATGCACGAAAACAAAGAAACCGCTGAAACAAGCGAGTGGTTCATTCACAATGTTCTGAAAGATCACAGCGATATAAGCTATACAAGGCTTTATGAAGCTGAAGGATTTTATCCGAGCCGTTATGAATTTGAAAGACCGTTGAACAATGAAAATATTGTGGATGAATGGAAGAAAGGGTACGGAATGATCTTCTGGGGCGGTCACGGTTTTCCTACAACTGTTGCAAGAACTGTCTGGCTTGATGACGCAAACGGAAACGGGCTCGGCGAAAACGAAGAAGTTGAAAGCTACGAAATGATAAAACCCTCAGATGCTCAGGAGATTGCAAGCGGGAAACCCGGTTTTATTGTGGCAATAAGCTGTCTTGTCGGCAATGTTGATGCTCCGGGATCGATCACTCACAGGTTCCTTGCAGACGGTGCAGCTGTAGGAATAATAAGTTCAACAAGTGTGACAGATCCATCAAGAACCAAATGGACCGATCTTGAATCGGAACTTGATTATTCAACTGTCAGCGAAGACACCGTCGGCGTAGTATTTTTTGAAGAACTTATCAAAGGCGGTTATGCTGGAAAGATTTTTTATGATTATATGGCTGAATTCGGACAAAATCCTGCGGGAAGAGTGCTTGACCACAAGTATATGCTTAATTACTACGGCGATCCGACCCTCACTCTTTATGACACAGCGGTTGATGATATTCCCGATGAAGAAATTTCTGATGAAGAAAAAAATGACACAGAACTGGAAACAACAGATGATGTCGAAAGCAGCTCAAGCGGATGTTCGATGGTAGCAGTAGATGAAACTGACAAGTCGCTTATCATTGTAACAACTGAGTTTATAAAAAACACATCTAAAAAACTATCTGAATTCATTCAAGAAAAAGAAAGTCGCGGGTTTAAAGTCCTTGTCGGAACCGAAAAAGATTACGGCGGAGAAGGGGTGAAAGGAGCAGAAAAAGCTTTCATGATCAGAGAATGGCTTGTGCCTTTAAAAAATAATTACAAGTATCTTCTTTTGATCGGTGATCCGAATCCAAAATATGGAGATATGCCGATGCTGAGCGCATATACTCAGGGTCCTGACGGCGGTGATTATGCAAGTATGGATCTTCTCTATATTCCTACAGATCAGATATACAGAAACCTTGATGGTGCCGGGGACTGCAATGACAACGGTTTTTTTTATGAGTTTGCCGGCGATGGCGGTTATGACTGTGCAAATTTCGAAGATACTTTCGTAACCGGCAGAATACCGGTTTATTTTGACGATACCGATGAACTTGATGAGATATTGGATCACTCACTGAAGTATATGAATCAAAGAGAAGAGCAGACAGCATATCGCCAGAAGCTTCTTTTTCCGATGGCTTTTGTCTGGTTTGACGGATACAACAATTTTGGAAATGTCAAAAAGGAAAACAGAGAGATAGCAGATGTCAGCGAATGGCTTATTGCGAACATTCTGCCGGATTTCAAGGAAGTCACCTTTACACGAATGTATGAAACTGAAGGTCATTTTGCTACAAAATACAAAACGGATATTCCGCTTACAAATGAAAATCTTATCAATGAATGGGAGAAAAATGGATACGGAATAATCTTCTGGGGCGGGCACGGGCAGTCTAACAGTGTTTCAAGAACAATCTGGGCTGATGATAAGAATGGGAATGAACTTGCTGAAAACAGTGAAGTTATCAGCAAAACTTTGATTCAAACCGGAGATTTTAAAGGATTTTCGGGAGATGAACCGGGGTTTGTGATAGCTTTTTCATGTCTTGTCGGTGATGTTACAGTTCCGGGAAATATTTCACATGATATGCTTTTAAAAGGAGCAGCTGTCGGTGTGATAAGTTCAACATTTGTTGACAGTCCTTCATATAATACGAAGTTCGAGGATTTCGAAAGTGATCTGAGCGATCAAGACTATACTCTTGATCTTATCGGCATTCATACAATTGATAAAATGCTTCAGGGATCTGCTCCGGCTGAAGTGCTTGCCAATCTCAGAAATGAAATCGGAAAAGACCCCGGAGTCAGAGTCTTTGAACATAAAATAATGATGCATTACTACGGTGATCCGACGCTTACTCTTTATGATACAGCTGTTGATGATATTCCAGATGAAGAAGTTTCTGATGAAACCCTGAATGACACAGGAATGGAAACAGCAGATGATGTTTCAGAAAATTCAGGCGGATGCTCGATGGTTTTTAACTGAATGCGCTTATTCCAAGATAAATGATGTATGTGCAGAATGCTACGAAAAGGATAAGTCCGTCATAATCAGTTATTCCGACACTCTTTTTCCCGTAACGCAATCCAAAAATTACAAGAAGAAGTGTAAAAAATATCATAATTGTGATGTCTCTGTGTATTATGACTGACTCCACAGACAGAGGTCTGATCATTCCTGCTGATCCCAATACGACAAGTGTGTTGAAAAGATTTGAACCGATAATATTTCCAATTGCGATGTCATGTTCGCCTCTTTTTGCAGCCACAAATGAAGATGCAAATTCAGGAATAGAAGTCCCAATTGCAACAATTGTCAGACCGAGATAAAGATCATTAATTCCAAGCCCTTTTGCTATGCCTATAGCAGCCCATACAAGCAGTCTTGAGCTTACGGCAAGAATGATTGTTCCGAAAAACATCCACATAACTGCTTTTTTTAACGGCATTTTTAATGAGGTTTTTATAATTTGGGGATTTTCTGCAATTTTATGTCTATGATAAATGGCGTTGCTTAGTGTCCATATCATATAAACTACAAAAATTGAAAGAAGGATTCCCGAATCTATTCTTGTCAGTTCTCCATCCATTATCAGATATCCGGCAATCAAACTGACTGCTATCAGGATCGGAAGTTCAATCCGCATTGCATATGGATGTACTTTTATCGGAACTGCCAAAGCAGTTATTCCAAGTATAAGACCTATGTTGGCGATGTTTGAACCAAAAATATTTCCCAGTGCGATCCCGGGAGAACCTTCATACGATGCAATCCCTGAAACAATAAGTTCAGGAATAGATGTTCCGAACCCGACAATAACCATTCCGACAAGAAGAGACGGCATTTTGTAATATCGTGACACCGCAATAGAGCTGTCAACAAATTTGCCGGCACTCCATCCCAGAACATTCATGCAGGCAACAAGGATCAGTGAAAGCATAAGCATTTTAAAAAGCTCCTATAGCAAGAAATGTTGTGTATCCTAAATACGCTGCAAGCAGGATCGCTCCTTCATAACGGTTTATACTGCCTGTTTTCTGTCTGAAGCGATACCCGAAAAGAAATAATGACAGTGTCAGACCGATCATAACTGCCATGTCGCGATAAAGTATTTCTGGTTGAACAGCCATCGGTCTGATAAGACCTGCAATTCCGACAACCACCAGAGTGTTAAATAAATTGGAACCTATTATATTACCGAGTGCGATGTCGTGTTCGCCTTTTCTTGCGGCCATAACTGATGATGCGAGTTCCGGCAGAGATGTGCCGACAGCAACAACGGTAAGTCCGATTATAAGATCACTGACACCGAAAAGATGAGCGATTTCCACAGCTCCCCATACAAGCATTTTTGAACTTGCCAGCAGTAGTATCAGACCTGTAATTAGCCAGAAAACAGCTTTTCCCAGAGGCATTTTGATCTGTTCGATATCATGTTCCAGTTCTTTTACCATTCTGCTCCGTTTGTGACGAAGTGCTTTCCGGATCGCCCAGTACATATATATTGAAAAAACTGCAATTAAAAAAACAGCATCAATTCTGGATATTTCTCCGTCAATAAGTTGAAAAGCCGCAAAAAAGCTGACTGCCGTGAGGATTGGAAGTTCGGTTTTAATAACTGAAGAATGAACAGCGATCGGACTTATTATTGCTGTTACACCGAGAATAAGGGCTATGTTGGTAATATCTGAACCGTAAGCATTTCCCAGAGCGATACCGGAAGCACCTTGAAAAGAAGACTGTGCTGAAACAAGCATTTCCGGAACGGAAGTGCCGAATCCGACGATTACCATCCCTATCAGTAAAGACGGCATACCGAAATGTCTTGCAACTGCGGCGGAACCGTCGACAAATTTATCTGCACTGAGAACAAGAATCACAAGTCCGGCGATTAAAACTGCAATCGGGATCAGCATAAAAAGCTCCATAAATGAATAAACAGATATCAGGTGATGTTATGAAAAACACTGTGAATTGTCAAAGATTGCACAAAAACCTGTTTGAATTATAATTCTCAAGGTTTAAACAGTTTTTGGAGAAAAAAATGAAAAGTATCGGACTTATTCTGGGGCTTCTTGGAACTCTTGCGATTATTTATTATCTGGCAGCCCTGCAATCGGGGGCGCAGAAAGATGTCAAACAGTCTCATGAAGTGATGATCGAGCATGAAAAAGTTGATGTCAGAGATCTTAACAAGCTCAAAAACTCTCTCGATGATCAGGCAAAAGCAGAAGAAGAAAGAATGAAAAAAGAGATTGACAAAGCGACTGGGGAATAGTCCATGAAAAAGCTTCCGGTGGTTTTTTTCTTAATATTTTCTGCAAATTTTTTATTTGCCGACACTTTGATAACTGTTTATGAGCTGTGGCTGAAAACTACAGAAAAACCTGAAAAAGTAAATATCGGTCTGCATGTTACTGATGGTTATGGACTTTTACCTGAATGCAAGGATTGTGAGGATTGCGAGTATAATTCTGAAGATGAAAGATGCAAAGAATGTGAAGAGATCGGGTGTGGATACCCTTATGGATATTCAAGTTATGACGAAGCGGCAGGTGAAGTTTTCAGAGGAAAATTTGATGATTCAAAAAAACTGATCGAAGTGGTTAAGATTAATTTTACTGATTATTTCGATGAGTGTGTCGCCCCCGGTTATTATGAATACATTCTTTTTGACAATTTTGAATTTGATTATTGTTTTGAATCAAGTCAAAAAAGAGACGGCTGGGAAGGACAGCCTTTTTCTCAATGCATCAATTTTGCAGAAACTACTGTTCCGGAACATTCAGAAATTTGTCCTGCTCAAAGCAAAGTCGCCATGACGCAGGAAGAGTTCGAATCTATGAAATTTGTCCCTTACAGTGATGATGACACCGAAATCAATGACACTGAAAGCAATGATGCTGAAAATAATGGTTCCGTAACGGATGATAAAAATCAGGGGAATGATGTTGAGATTTATGATAACGAGCCTGAAAAATCAGACACTTCTAACAAATCTGACTCGGACGGGTGCAGTTTGCTGATTATTTAATTTTTACAGGAGTATGACTTGCGATACGATATTCTGATTGCAATCTACCTGTTTGCTTTTGTGATGACAATTATTCTGGAACTGCCGGTTGTGTGGTTCATTTCATGCAGAATCTTTAAAAAACCGTTGAAAAAAGCGATTATCTCAGGACTGCTGAGTCAAGTTGCAACTCACCCGCTATTTATAGGAATTCTTCCTGTTACAGTAATTCTTTTAAAATCTGATGCTCCGCAATGGCTTGAATTTATTAATAATATCTATTTCAAAGAACTGCTGTTGATTCCATTGATAGAAGCCGGAATTTATTACCTTATCCTGAAACCGGATAAAAAATGGCATCCTTTTTTAATATCTTATGCCGCAAATCTTACAAGCTGGGGAATCGGTTATTTTGTCCCGATGAAATGGATCATTGAATTGATTGTCCGAGTCCCTTAATTGACTGTACATTAGCAGTCATAAACCATTCTCCGTATTGTTAAAAAACATAGAGTTAAGCATCTGATTGATTTCGTATAAATTTTCTCTGAAAGCGATCACTGGTCTGCTCCATTTGGTTCTTAAGGAAAGCGAAATAAAGGGTTTTCTTTTTCAGGAGATAATTTATAAATGTCTTATTTTTGCTGCTGAATGTGTTGCAGAGATCTTCAAAAACGGTGTCTCTCTTTCCCACTAGTCAGTAAGAAGTGACGGTTCGAAATAGGTGCGGTACTTTCAAGCCCGGACGACCGCAGGTTGAAGTCATCTCTTTTTCATAATATCCATCCGCATGGTCTTCCTCAACCGACCTCAACTTTATTTCCAGTTCATTTTTCATTAATATATTCATTAGTTTAGCTGCGATTATTCCCATCCCTTCTCTATTCAAGTTGACATAAATAATGTGCTGAAATTTGAACAGATATATAATTTATGATGTTGAATATCTAAAAAACTATCGTACAGCCGCAGCCGACTTCTTCATCTTCAGGAAGCGGATTTATTGAATCATCAGGTGTTTCAGAATTTTCATCTTTGACTTCTTCATCCTGAGCTGTTTCATCGGGGGTTATGCTGTTGTCTGTGATGGTTTCATCGGGTGTTATTTCTTCATCAGGAGTGCTGTTGTCATCAAAAACAGCTGTATCTTCATCCGGAATGATATCATCGTCATTTTCTGTGCTGTTTTCGCAGTCGCCGTCAAGCTCTGTGCAGACTGTTCCCCGTCCATCTGTCGCCCAGGCAAACCATTCCTGAAAACGGAGTCTGAATGTTTCCATTCTCTGAAGCTGTTGAGGGAACGGATAAACCCCTTCTTTGCTCAGGAGGATAAAAGCGACATTGAAATGTTTCTGAGCTTCCGCAGATGACGGAACTCTTGGTCCCATCGCTCTTATTATGTCATCCATAGTGACTACATGCTTATAAACACCATTTTTGGTGCTGGGTTGTGCTGTCTTTGCGCCCGGAACTGCCGGATTGCCCTGTCTGCACTGTTCAATATCAGCACTTGAGCACAGAAAAAAAAGGTCGCCAACTTCTTCCGGAGCACGGAGTCCCATTACATACTGGTCAAGAGGTCCGTATTTTTTAGGGTTGCTGAAATAATAGGTGAATGAACCGTCGCCGTTATCCATTATGTCACCGCCGTACATTACAGAATTTCCATCGCTGAAATCACCGCTCCAGTGCTGATTGGCAGCATCACTTTCCCATCCTCTGAGACCTGTGTGGTTTTCAGTCATTCCTTCTTTTTTGAAATCCATTGCGGCAAGCCAGTAGTGACTCCACTCATGTGCAAGAAGTTCAATGCTGGTCATTCCGGCAAAAGGGGAAATCGGGTTGGTCGATATAGCTACATCAGGATTATCAGGGTATTTGTCAATATTGCACA
>DAOQAY010000009.1:0-34665 GCA_035354435.1 bacterium | reverse complement strand
ATCGAAAGATTATGGAGAACGGTCAAGTATGAGGAAATATTCCTGAAAAGCTACAGCTCCGTTAAAGATCGCAAGAAAGAACTTGAGAAGTATTTCCGGTTTTACAATTATAAAAAAGATCATTCCGCCCATGATTACAAGACACTCTGGGAAGTTTACAGCAGAAACATGAAAGTTAAAACTAAACTGGAAACAGCATGACAGCTATAAGCGGCAAACAGAATTTAACAGATCACACCAATTGTTTGAATTTTCCTGTCCAGAAAAACTTGACCATTACCCCTTGCATATTTTAAATAATCGCTCATTTCTGATTGCTTTTCCTCAATCCGTCAAAACACTACAAAATTTAACCCTTTCGGTCAAGGAAAATAGCAGATTTTGTCTGTGTGACGGGTGACGAGTGGCTTTTCTTAATTCCGTCAGTCAAATGACGCAATTTCAATAAATTCAGTCAGTCAACTGACGCAATTCCTATTAATTCAGTCAATTGAGTTGACAAAAGGGTCTAAATATAGATAATTAACAGAGTCAGATCAAGGAGGGGATGATGGTTTGGTATGACCGGTTTTATGATGGAAAGATCGAAAATATAATTCAGCCCGGAAAGGTGGTGATAATTTATGGACCTAGAAGAGTTGGCAAAACTTCGATGGTCAGGAAATTTTTATCTGATTTTCAGAGTAAAGTTTACACAGGAGCTGGCGAAGATATGCCGCTTAGGGAGATCTTTAATACTCAGAACATTGCACAGATGAAAAGTGCGTTTTCCGGATATGATGTTGTTTTTATTGATGAAGCACAAAAAATTCCGAATGTCGGAACTGGTTTGAAAATTCTTGTTGATCACATTCCGGGGATTAAAATAATTGCAAGCGGGTCTTCTTCATTTCAACTGTCATCTCAGATCGGTGAACCGCTGACCGGCAGAAACAGAAATGTTTTTCTTTTTCCTGTTTCAATGCTTGAGATAAAAAATCAGTTCGGTGGGATGCATATAATTGAATCTCTGGAAAATTACATGATTTACGGTTCGTATCCTGAAGTTTTAACGGCTGAAAACATTGAGGCGAAAAAAGAATATCTCGTAACACTCCGGGACTCTTATCTTTTTAGAGATATATTAGAGTTGGAAAATATTAAAAACTCAGATAAACTTTATGATCTTTTGCGGTTACTGGCATTCCAGATAGGTCATGAGGTCTCTATTCAGGAGCTTGGAAATCAGCTGGGTATGTCTAAAAATACGGTTGAAAAATACATGGATCTTCTTGAAAAATCATTTGTGATTAAAAAAGTAAATGGATTTTCCCGCAATCTGAGAAAAGAGGTCACAAAAAATTCAAGATACTACTTTATTGACAACGGAATACGCAATGCGGTAATCAGCAACTTTAATCCAATAAATCTCAGGGATGATGCCGGAATGTTGTGGGAGAATTTTCTTTTTATAGAAAGATTGAAAAAGAATTCTTATATGAGTTGTTATGCAAACAGCTATTTCTGGAGAACTTACGACGGTAAGGAAATTGATCTTGTCGAGGAAAAAGATGGATCGCTTTATGGCTTTGAATTCAAATGGGGAAATAAAAAACCATCTGTTCCAACACTTTGGAAAGAAACTTATAAAGAGAGTTCTTATGAAGTCATTTCAAAAGATAATTTTCTAGATTTCATCAGTTAAGAGCTTCGCTGTTATCACCACAGATCCTTTTTTATTCCCTTCTTCAACATATCTGTGAGCCTCTGCGGTCTGTTCAAGCGGAAATCGTTTATCTATGATCGTTTTAATTTTTCCTTCCTCAATAAGTTCTTTTACTAATATCAGATCATTAAGGCTTCCTGGGGCGATTGAGCAGATCACTTTTCTGCCGCCTGAGATCGATGTCAAGAGCATTTGAAAAAGCTGTTTTGTTTTAAAGCTTGCAAGAAGATATATCCCATTTTCATTGAGTGAGTTTTTATTCTGTGAGAATGAACTTTTTCCAAGTATGTCAAAGATCACATCATATTTTTCGCCGTTTTGTGTGAAATCCTCTTTTGTGTAATCAATGACTTTGTCTGCTCCGAGTGTTTTAACGAATTCCAGCCTTGGAGTGCCGCAGATGCCGGTTACTTCAGCTCCAAAGTGCTTAGCTATCTGTACAGCGGCTGAACCGATTGAACCGGATGCGCCGTTTATAAGAATTTTCTGTCCGGGCTTGAGGTTTACTTTTTTGAGTAAGGGCAGTGCCATTATCGCTCCGTAAGAAACGGCAGCGGCCTCTTCATAGCTGATGTTCTCAGGTTTTATTGCAAGACATCCGGTTTCCGGCAGGCAGATATACTCGGCATAAGCGCCCATGCCTGCACCGAGATATCCGAAAACTTTGTCGCCTTGCTTGAACTTTTTTACATTCACACCGACCGATTCTATTTCTCCTGAAAACTCACTGCCGAGTACTTTGATTCTCGGTTTTCTAAGACCGAAAACAAGTTTTGAAATAATCCACAGCAGCATAGGCATGTTGAACTTTGACGGAGTGACATCTTTGAAATTTCTCGCAATAAGATCTCCGTAATTTACAGATGCCGCATGAACTCTGATCAGAACCTCATTATCTTTCGGTGCCGGTTTCTCCACTTCTTTGATCTGAAGAACTTCAGGCGGACCGTATTTTGTGCAAACAACTGATTTCATTTAACCCTCCAACACAAAATAGATGCAGAATCTGTGATTGATTAATTTCCGGCGTAATCTGAAACGAAATCATTCCATGTGGTGAAATTGTTCCATTTTGCTCCGCTGTCTTCATACGCCGAGTCGTATCCGCTGTTTGACTTCGGGAAATATATCGACATCCCGCCCATATTGGTATAATCAACATTCCAGCCTGAAGTATTTTTTGTTCTCAAGTAAATTACCAGATTTTCATAAGCTGTAAGGAGATTTGTAGCCGATGTGCCGACAGAGGATTTTATATTATTTGTAAATTCATAAATGTCTCTTGCATCATCAATATAGTCACCATAGCCTGAATCTCCCAAGTTGCCGAGATTCGATCTTATGTTTTCAATAGAATTTTTGCTACTGGATGATAAATCTGTAGCAAATGCGGAAAGAGCAGTTCCGAAAGCCTGTACTTTACTTAAATCAAAAACAGCCATTGTCGCAAAGTAGTCGCCTTCATCGTAATATGAATCAGCTATTTTTTTACCTATTTCTACAGGTGTGACATCATTAGGATTTTTTACAATTATGGGCATCCAGACATTATACGCCCAACCACCGTTCGGTTCGGTTTCTTCGGAAGCGACAAGATAATCGGCATAAGGCTGTGTAGCTGCGGCAAGTTCCCATGAACCCATCAGACAGGCATCAAATCCGATGATGTCGAATTTCTTACCCATTACTGTCGTTATGCCGCTGAGTGCAGATGCGTATTCACCTGAAGCTATTGATATTTCGTCTTCATCATCGTCATACTGATCGCTGCCGTTGAAATCGTCAGAAAAGCCCTTTGTCCGCATAGCTGCCTTTCTCCAGTCAAGTCCGTGATCCCACAGGATGAGCATGTTATGTTGTGCCGGATAGTTCTCAGCCACATATTTTCCGAAGCTTTCGAGACTTGTTCCGCTTGACATGTTGAGTTCGCCGAAATCCTTCACCTGTGTAGCTGTACCTTTGCCTATTTTATAAAGTTTAGCTGTTGTGTTCGTTCTGTCAGCAAGAACGAGAATATTGACATTATCGCTGGAAGTTACGCTTTTCATTTCGGTAAGATCGTTCCCGCCATCGGAATCAAGGTTGTTATCTGCATTCATGAAAACCATGATTGTCCATGCCGGCTTATCATCTTCGACACATGTTCCGCTCTGGTCTGTGTATCCGCTGTCACATGCACAGTTATACGATGATGCGTCTGTCGTGGCGGTACATTTTGTTTTGTGAGTAACGGTGCAAGGATTCGGATCGCACGGATCGTCCACGCAGTTACCATTACTCTCAATTGTTCCTGAAGGACAGGTGCATTCATATAATGAGAAGTCTTCTGAAGCTGAACAGTCCTTGTCTTCGCACGGATTCGGTATGCATGGATCTGTATTTATTGAATAATCAAGCGTGTATGAACCTGAACCTGTGCAGCCATCAGCAAAGAAATAGTAAGTTCCCGGAGAAACCTTGCCTGAAATGGCTCCGGCACTTCCGCTTCCGTTCGAATCATCGTTACAGAAAAGCTGAGAAGAAACCACCTCGCAGTCACTCCTTAAATAGACGAGAGTGTCATAAGCGTTTTCACCTGCCATGGAAAAAGAAAAATAAGCATTTGTTTCAACTGTGAAGGAATAAATATTTTCTTTGGCGGTAGCTTCGCAGCCGTCAGTACAATCATCAGTAACTTCATATGTGTAAGTTGCGCTTGAACTGGCTGTTGTTCCTGAAACTGAGCCGCTTCCTGTTAAAGGTATTGCTAAATCACATGATTTACCTGTCATGGTAGACGGATCGATACATGCTGTTCCGTTGAGAACAAATCCGTTATCACATGAGCAGGTGTAGGAATCACCATTCAGTGTGCATACGGTTTTGTGCGCATCCGTGCACGGATTGGGATTGCACGGATCGGTATCAGCAGTATCAGCATCGAGTGTTTCAGTATCCGTTGCAGAATCGGTATTCTCAACGGAATCATCGTCACCAGTTGAATTCTGATCAGTAACGGACTGATTATTGTCAGTGTCACTGATGGATGTTTTCTTATCGTTATCGCATGAAGCTGACAGCAGAACAGAAAACATGGAAATGAAAACAAGAAGCTTTTTCATGAAGTTACTCCTACTGACAAATAAAAAAACCAAATGGATTATAGCTCTTCAAAGCCTTTTAGCAATAAGCTTTCATAAGTCTTTGTGCATTTACCGGAACTTGCGCAATCCGTTGATGATTACATACAGAGATGGGATTATTACAAGTGTTATTACTGTGGAAAAAAGGAGTCCGTAGGCAAGAGATACAGCCATCGGGATCATGAACTGAGCTTCTCGTGATTTATCGAAAACCATCGGAGCAAGTCCACCGAATGTTGTGATTGTTGTCAGAAGTATCGGTCTGAACCTTCTCACACCGGAAGTTACAACAGCTTCCGCATGCGAATATCCCTGTGAGACCAATGTGTTGGCATATTCTATCAGAACGAGGCTGTCATTTATTACAACGCCGGAAAGCGCAACAATTCCCATTATGCTTATGATGCTCAGAGACTGTCCCATTGCGATATGCCCGCCCACGGCGCCGATGATACCGAACGGAATGCTTATCATTATCATAAATGGCTGGGAATAGCTTCTAAGAGGAATTGCAAGTAGTGCAAAAATCACTATCAGTGCCAGAATCATATAACGGAAAAGGGATGAAAGAGAATCTCCGATTTCCTTCTGTCTGCCGCCGAAAGACCATGACAGACCCGGGTACCGTTCCTTCAGCAGGGGCAGCATTTTACTTTCAAGCATCTGTGTGACCATCTGTGTTTTTTCCTCCGGTTCGACATTAGCCGAAAAAATGGCAACCCTTTTCCCGTTGACATGTTCAAGTTTCGTATATGACCTGCCGTATTTAACCTCTGCCGCTTCGCTTAAGGGAATTTCGGTTCCGTCAGAAGCCCTCAGTATCAGATTTTCCACATCATATTCATTCACTCTTTCATTTTTTGGAAGTCTTGCCATGACTTTGATTTCATGTCTTCCCCTTACCTGACGGAGAGCTTCGGCTCCCTTGAAACTGTTTCTGACCTGTTTTCCTATTTCAGATGCGGTAAGACCCAGACTTTCCCCGGCCGGCAGAACTTTGAAAGTATACTGTACTTTACCTTCCGAAAAACCGTCGTCTATATCTGTGACAATCGGAATTTCCCTTGCCATATCGGCAAGCTCGGAACTGATTTTCTCAACCATTCCGCTGTCATTGTGGGCGATTTCAAGTTCAATCGAATATCCATGTCCGGGTCCGCCCATATCCGAAGCGAACATTACCTTCTCTGCCTTACGCAGTTCACCTGTTTCCGCTCTCCACATTTCAGTAAACGCTGCTGTTGAGAGTTTTCGTTTCTCAGCATCGGTTAGATAAATCCTGACATCAATGCTTATTGCTCCTGTAGAGTCGCTACTTGGTCCGATATTCGTGTAAATTCCCTGAATAACCTTCTCTTTTGTATATTTTTCATCTACAGCGTAAGCTGCTTTGACAATCTGTCCGGCCATATCCTCTGCATCAGAGAAAGGCGCTTCGTAGGGGAGTTCGACTTCAACTCCTGAAAACGCCGATTCAATTTTTGGCATTATGACGAACCCTATTCTGCCGCTTCCGACATAAGCTCCCGTAGTTACAAGAATTGCTATTGCGATGCACATCGTTATGTATCTGTGTTCTATGGATTTTTCCAGAAACGGCTTATAAAATCTGTCTATAAGCCCCATAAACCCGTTGCTGAACTTCTGCTGTTCTCTGTAAATGAAAGATTCTATTTTCCCTCTTTTCGGTTCTTTTTTGTTCAAATGACTCGGCAGTACAAAAACGGCCTCAATCAGTGAAACTGAAAAGACGGTGATTACAACAACAGGGATTTCTCCGAATATCTTACCCATCATTCCGGGAACAAAAAGCAGAGGTACAAATGTGACAATATTCGTAAGTACGCTGAAAGTTACAGGCAGAACAACAGCTTTAGTTCCCTCCACCGAAGCCTTAAATGGACTCAGCCCGCTCTGTCGTTTTTCATAGATCATTTCGCCTATCACAATTGCATCATCGACAACAATACCGAGTGCAATAATGAAAGCGAAAAGCGAAGTCACATTTATTGAAACTCCCAGACTCGGCAAAAACAGGAAAGCTCCCATAAATGATACCGGAATTCCGAGAGTAACCCATAGAGCGAGCCGCAGTTCAAGAAAAAGTCCGAGAAAAATAAGCACAAGAGCCATTCCGAGGTAGGCATTGCCAAGAAGCAGATCGACTCTCTGAGTGTAAATTTCAGACTGATCGTTAAGGATTTCCACACTCATTTCAGGAGGCATCCCGGGCTTGAATTCCTGAATAACCCGTTTTGTCGCATCGGCCACATCCACCGGGGTCTGGTCGCCCACTCTGTAGACATCAATTGTGATAGCATTAACGCCGTTATACAGACTTTTCCTGTCAGTTTCTTCAAAATCGTCTTTGACTGTAGCAATCTGATCAAGAGTGATATTGGAACCTGATTTATCTCTCAGTACTGTCATTTTCCCGAAATCAAGTCCGGTCTCACCTCTCTGACTGACTCTCAAGAGAATATTACCTTTGTCCGTTTTGATTTCACCACCTGGAACCTCGACGGAAGTTGCTTTAATTTTATCGGCTATATCCTGAATGGAAACGCCATATCTTCTCAAAGTCTCTTTTGAGATTTCAACCGATATTTCAGGTGAATCACTACCGGTAAGCTCAACCTGAGTGATATGGCTGTCAGAAAGAAGTGCATCTCTCAATTCCTCAGCAGAATTAAAAACAGTCTTTTTGTCATAATCGCCATATATTACAAGGGTAATGACTCCACGCTTCGGGAAAGAGAGCGTAACCTGCGGTTTTTCAGTACCTTCCGGAAAAGTGGTTGTTTTGTTGACCTCAGTCTGAATCTCCTGATAAATCCGATAGTTATCCTGATTGACAAGAAGATCGACCTGAATCATGCCGGACCCTTCCATAGATGTCGAAGAAATCTTGTCGATTCCGTTTATTCCGCTTATCTGCTCTTCGACCGGAAGAACCACTCCTTTCTCTATTTCTTCAGGACTTGCACCTGGATAATTCACTGAAATCGTCACGGTGTCCGTTGTAAATTCAGGAAAAACTTCTTTTTTTATCGTGAAAGCCGAGATAATGCCTCCTATCAGGCACATAAGCATTATCAGATTAGCCGCGACGGAATTTCCCGCCATCCATGCTATTGCGCCTTTTTTCTTTTCAGTTCCGTTCATTTTCTACTCCTTTCTTCATTGACGGAACTGTTTTTTTCAACAGGCTTTTCCTGCCTGACACCATCTTTCGAAAATATTTTTACCGGAATATTTTCGGCAGGAGATGACACCATACTCGTAATCAGAAGAACTCCGTTCAGTCCTTCTCCTTTAAGTATGATTTTATCCTTACCTTTAGAAATTATTTCAGGTTTCAGAATTTTCATTTTGCCATCAGTTCCGGCAATAAGAATTTTATCTCCTTCTCTGAGCACAGATCTGGGTATCTCGACAGTATTTTCAACAACTTCTCCCGTAATTTCCGAATTCAGGAACATTCCTATCACAAGTTTAGGCAGTTCGAGGTTTTCTTTTTTAAGACTCAAAGGATCGTCTATCTTAACTATCAGCCTTGCCATATACCCGCTATCCTGAAGACTGGCACCTATTTTAACAATTTCTCCTTCTCTACGGGTCTTACCCCATACACTTTCAGCAGAAAGCATTACTTTTGAACCCTTTTTTCCGGGTTCAGGCAGACCTATCAGCCCGGTTTTTTCCATAGGTAACGACAAATTAACCCAGTAACTGTCACAGTTTGCTATTTTCGCAGCCACTGAACCGCTTGAAACAATACTTCCAATATCAGCAGCCGTTTCAATCACTATCGCATTAAAAGGAGCTTTTATAACCGTTCTGGCATTGTCAAGCTTAGCCTTTTCAAGGGCGGCTTTCGCAGAACTCACCGCTTTTTCGGCATTTTCAAGGTAGTATTTTCTGAGAACCATTTCCTTTTCTTCATCAGACAGATCTTTTCCCAGCATTTCATATTCTTTTCTCGCAACAGCCTGTTTTCCCTCTTCGAGTTTCATATTGAGAGTGGCAGTGGCAAGATCAGCTTCTTTCTGCGGAATGGCAAGTTCGTAATCGGTATTTTCTATTTTCAGAATATCTTCGCCCTTTTTTATTATTCCGCCCGGAATGAAATTCCTGTTTTTCCAGATAATTTTCCCACTAACTTGAGGAATTATCTCAATACTCTCAGACGGCTCAACTTTTCCCATTGCTTCGATAACCACATTATTTGAGCCGGTTTTCATTTGAATTACATCGACCTGGATTGCATTTACTGTGTTCTCAACTTTCCTTCTTTCCACATGAGGTCTTGTGGCAATCAGAAGAAAAGATACTAAAAAAGCTGAAAGGATTATTCCGAATCCGACAAGAACCCTCTTTTCCATTTTCATTTATCGATTCCTCCATTGTCAAAACTGCCAGCGATTGATTTATACAATGCTATTCTATACTGAATGAGTTCCCTCTCTGAAGTAAGCACTGATCTTTCAAGTGCCTGCTGATTTTTCAAGGCTTCAAGAACATAAAAATATGTCGTACCGCCTGTAACAAACTGCGATCTCGTAAGTTCAGAGACTTTCTTTGCTATTTCAAGCTGTTCTTTCAGTTTTTCGAGGTATTCGGACTGCTTTTTCTCACGAATAGCGGCATTCTCGGTTTCCTGTAAAGCCGTCAAAACGACATTGCTGTAATTATTAAGTTTTTCCTGTACAACGGCTTTATTCTGTTCAATCTGGGCTTTTGTTTTACCGCCATCAAAAAGAGGTGTAGTAAGGTTGGCGGCAAGATTGAGGAACCATGTTGTAAAGAAAGAGTTTATCTCTGTCGAGCTCAGTCCGCCGTTCGTATTGAGAGCAAGTTTCGGATATCTTTCAGCCATTTTCGCTGCAAGATTCCTGTCGGCTGATTTCACTGAGAAAAACGCAGATTTTACATCAGGTCTTCTCTGAAGCATTTCAGACGGGATTCCCGTATATGGAAATTCAGGTAGATCGGGGAGTTTATCAGGGATTTCAAATACAGAGCCCTGAGGAGCTTGTCCAGTAAGAACGGATAAAAGATTTTTAAGAACCGCCGCCTGTGCCTCTGCCTGTTTTATTTCGTTTTTTACACTGAGAAGAAGTTGCTGCTGTTGCAGTACATCACTTGTCGATGCTGATCCGTTTCTGAACGATATCTCAATCAGATCAAGATATTCCTGATTGGTTCTTGCCTGTTCTCCTAGAAGGTTGATGCTTTTTTCCTTTTCGATAAGTTGAACCCAGATGTCGGCAGTCTGCGCTGAAAGCGATATTGCCGCTGCCTCATAATCTTCCAGAGATGCCGAAACATTATAAACGGATGCATCTTTCAAAGCCTTCAGTCTTCCCCAGAGATCGATTTCATAACTTATGGAAAGAGATGCCGAATAACTTTCAGAATTGTATTCCGACGATTGCCTGCTTCCATTGGTCAGATTCTCACCAAATCCGATTCCGGCAGATACCGACGGATACAGCTCGGCACCATTCAGCTTCGCGACGGCTTTGGCCTGATTGACTCTGTCGGCATACATTCTAAGAGAGAAATTACCTGATAAGGCGGCATTGACAACTTCATTCAAATCTGAATCGTTAAACGAAACCCACCACTTATCAGGAACAACCTCGCTACCTGATATTGAAAAACTTTCCGGTATTTTAGTTTGAGGTTCCACTTTCCTTTCGACCGAACACGATATGACTGCCGGCAGCAGTGCCAGCAATATCAGCATATTGATCTTCATTTTATCACCGTTGACCTTATATACTCAATTCCCGAAATACTGAATCTATAAATATGATCAATTATTCTTTCAGCATCGATCTTATCTTTACAATGTTTCATCATGGGTCCATTCAGATTTTTAATTTCAGTTGAAAACGCAAAACACTGACTGAGAATGCTCATGATAGATAAATGCATGTAGATTTCATCAACAGGGCTGAGCAGACGCATAATGGTACTTTCCATGTGCCGCCCTAAATTATGATTCATTTTATTCATTATTTTATCCATCAATCCAGTCGGAGTAACTGTCTCAAAATTTCTCAACTTCGGAATCAGACTTTCCGGACCTTCAGAAAAAGCCGCATTTATTATTGACGCTATGTGAGCCTTTAAATGATCTTCAGCAGGAGCCGATGGATCAAGGCCTCCATCAAAAGGGAATTTCTTATTCGCCGCATTGAACGCCTGTGTCCAGACTTCAATATACAGCTGATCCTTATCCCTGAAATGATAGTTCACTGCAGCTACATTGGCATTGGCTTTAGTACATATTTCAGCCACTGTAGTCTCTTTGAAACCCTTTTCAGCAAAAAGCTCCATTGCCGCCTCAATTATTCTTTCCTGTGTTTTCTTCATCACTCCTCCTCAAACAACTATTTCAAATGCTTATTTTAAATGCGGATTTCAAGAAGTCAATATATTAAAAGAAATATATTTTTCCATAATTTAAAGGAAACTTATGACTTGCGGTGTTTCTTGAATTTAATCAATAATTGTTACTGCACATCCTGGACCATAAGCACAGCAATTCTCTTCATAGTTGTCAGGGTCACTGTCTATAATTATGTCGCAATCTATTTCTGAATCGGCGTCTTGATCTGTAATTTCCACAGCATTAAGTCTTGACGGAGTCTTTTGTTCTGAAGTAAGAGTAAACGAAAGAAGCATACAGGCAATTGATAATAATATTGTATAAAGGTGTTTCATGATCACCTCTAAATTGGTTTTATCAAATTATCCAGTAAAATCAAACAAATAATTTAATGATTGGCTATTTGCATAGAGTGTTTTAGATAGTGTTATATTCTTGTCAGCATTTTTGCGGCATGAATATCCATTTTTGAGAAAGCGAACCATTTTTTTCCGAGGTCTTTGAGTGACGCTCCGATGTGATAGACAACGCAACTGTCAATTATCATGAATCTGTCGTGAGATTGGTCAAATTCCTGTATTTCGGCTGGCGGGAACTGTTCATTAAACTTTTTCATGTCAAGTTGAAGCTGTTTTGTCACATTTTTTGTAAGGATTTTGAGTGTTACACCGGATTTTCGTTTGGCAAAAAGCGTGAGAACAGTGTCATCAATATAATTGTCAATAAGAACAATTGATTTTTCTGCCGACCGGACAAGATCCGAAACAAATTTGTGGGCATCAAAGATTTGACCGTTGAAAAAAATGCCCTGTTTTGGTTGAAGCTGGTTGCTTTCAAGTGCTGCAAGAACCTTTTCGATTTTATTATCTGTTTCAAGGAGTTTGATTTCAACAGAGTCTAATCTTTGAAATATTCGTGCATTTTCTGAGATAAAGTGACGCATTTTAACAAAAGCCTGAATAATTTGAACACTTACATGAACAGCAATGTTAGTTTGGAGCATTGCCGACAGCATAGCAACACCAGCCTCAGTAAAAGCATAAGGCATAAATTTTCGATGCTGTCCTCTTCCTGTTTTTAAGGTGCCAAATTGGAACCTTAAAGATTCCATCTCGGTTTTTGTGAGCTGAAAAACAAATTCTTCTGGAAATCTATCGGGATTTCTTTTCACAGCCCTATTTACATACTTGGTTTCCGTTTGATAAAACTCAGCCAAGTCACTATCAAGCATAACCTGCATTCCGCGGATCGTGAAGATTCTGCTTTTGATATCATCCAGTTTGATCAGTTCGTTTTCACTCATTTTTTTGCCCGGCAGTTTAAAACAACGAATTAATATATCAAATTGGAATTAGATTTGCAAGAAAATGAATAAGAGTAAGGTGGATGACCTACAGCGAATAATCGACTCTGATGTCTATCGGGATGTCGGTAAGTTTTGCGATGGTGTCGAGTATTTCTTTGCCGGGTGTTGCGTATTTTTTAAGTAATTCAACGACTTTTTCGGGGTTCTTATATTTTTAAAGCCAATCTTCGCCACCTTTATATTTTGCGCCATTACAACGACGAATTCTTAAATATGTAACATAGCATCCTTTAAAAAATCCGTATTTTTCAATTGCGAGTATGCCGTAATCAGAGCATGTCGGCGTGTATATACACTTTCTGTTATGGAAATGTCGCAGATGTTTTTGATAAAAACGGATCGCTGCAATCCCCAGATATTTCATATATCTTTTTCAAAAATACAGACCAACCATGCTCCTTTGTCATTACCGCATCCTTTCGTCGCAGTCATTTGACGGTATTCGCTTGAATGAAGCTTCCAACCGTTTTGAGCATGAGAGTTCAGAAACTCCTGAAATTGATTACATCTAACTTCATCCCATCCATTGTCTTTTGCTCCGCATCCATCAATCTTAGGCAGAAAAGCCTTTACCATGTAATTCATAACATCCTCCTTGGATAAATTGATAATATTTCTTTGGTGCAGACACCATTCGAGTGTAATGAAAAATAAAAACAAAAAATTATAGTCGAGAATTTACAGAAAAACAAATTGTTGTAAATCGTTTCAATAAATTAACATAGTTTGTGATTGGAGTATGTAAATTAAAAGGATAAAATGTTAGCTAATTCAAGGTGTTGAGGTTTTTACTGAAAACAAAGGAATATAAAAGTATTGAAATGGTTAATGGACTGTCTTTAAAATTTTTTTAGTATTACTGACTAAATTCTCTTACCTCCGAACACATGGATTGTTCTTGTCCCTGCTACAACTTTTCCGCTTTGTTCTGTTCCTGCCGGAATAAATAATTCATCACCGGAATTAAGAACAATCTCTTCCCTGTCGATGTATGCAGTGTATTGTCCTGATACACAGATCATGTATTCATCGAAGTTGTTGACATGCTTTTTTGAGATCTGATCAGAGTTGCATGTCCAATATGCCATCTGGCTGCTGTCAGCACCTTGAAAATAGTAGCCTTCGACATCTTTTGTGTTCTGAGTGTCACTCGGTATCCGATTCGCAGGATTCTTCATAAAAGCTGGAAAATCTCTCATCCTGATCTCCTATAATTATTTTGAAGTTTCGCATCACAAAACCGTAGCATAAAGTCACACAGTGTCAAGTAGGGAATCTTGTGAAAGTCATAATTTTCTTAAAATATCAGCAACCGTAATATCCATTTTTGAGAAAGCGAACCATTTTTTTCCGAGGTCTTTGAGTGACGCTCCGATGTGATAGACAACGCAACTGTCAATTATCATGAATCTGTCGTGAGATTGGTCAAATTCCTGTATTTCGGCTGGCGGGAACTGTTCATTAAACTTTTTCATGTCAAGTTGAAGCTGTTTTGTCACATTTTTTGTAAGGATTTTGAGTGTTACACCGGATTTTCGTTTGGCAAAAAGCGTGAGAACAGTGTCATCAATATAATTATCAATCAGAACAATAGATTTTTCTGCCGATCGGACAAGGTCTGAAACAAATTTGTGTGCATCAAAGATTTGACCGTTAAAGAAGATGCCCTGTTTTGGTTGAAGTTGTCTGTTTTCAAGAGCGTTTAGCACTTTTTCAATTTTATTGTCAGTTTCAAGTTCATATTTAATTTGCCTTTTCTCAATAATCTCAAACCGTTGAAATATTTCTGAAGTTTCTTTTAAATATCTGCGAAGTGAGACAAATGCTTTTATAATATTTATGCTGACTTTTGATGCTGTTTCACTTTTTAAAACATTTGAAAGCATCATTACGCCATATTCGGTAAAAACTCTCGGAAGATACTTTTTGTGTTTTCCCTGACCTATTTCTATGGTCGCAAAATGCGACCTTATAAAATTATATTCTGATCTGGACAGAACAAAACCGAACTCATCGGGAAATCTTTCAATGTTTCTCCTTACTTGTTCATTCAGTCTTTTTGTTTCAACTCCATACAGTTCAGCCAAGTCACTATCAAGCATCACCTGCATTCCGCGGATCGTGAAGATTCTGCTTTTAATATCATCCAGTTTGATCAGTTCGCTCTTTGTTCATTTAGGAATGAAAATTTATCTCTGAGGTTGAAGTTTTTTATGGGTCATACAAAATTTAATGTAAACAGCGGGCATTGCCCCAGTTGCCATTGTCTGTATTTGAGCCGAAATCGATGTTTCCGTTAAAGAAAAGCACACACCATGTCGCACCGTCGCCATCTGAAACTTCTGAAACAGACCAAAATAAGTCTTTATCACCAAAAGCTGAATATTTACCTGATTCTTCACCGTCTTCACAGCTGTAACATAATGATTTACTCCAACAATCTAAACTTAAGCAGTCATCAGTGACTCTACAAACACCACCTGTTTCTGAATTATCACAATTCTCAACAAGTGTTCTTAATTCAGATATTGTAGGAAGTCTGCCGCCAAGATTTTCGCAATAATTTATAGCTTCAATCCAGTACATTTTATTATTTGAAGATATGTCGGACCAGAACAATCCGTCATGTTCGTGACAAAATTTATTATCATCGGGACAAGTGATTTTGACAACTGTTTCGTCAGAATCATTAGCAAGAATGTCATTGTCAGAAATTGAATATTTTCTCGGATTACCTGTGTCGGTTATATTACAAGAAGTAATTGGAAGCATCATAAATATTAGGAAGATTAGGTTGTTTTTCATCATATGTTTTCACCTACAACGAATAATCGACTCTGATGTCTATTGGAATGTCGGTGAGTTTTGCGATGGCGTCGAGTATTTCTTTGCCGGGTGTTGCGTATTTTTTCAGGAATTCTGCTGCTTCTTCGGGGGTTGCGTCGGCTTCGATGCGGCAGAGTTCGTTGAGGAGTTTTTCTGCAACGGGGATAAGGTTGGTGGAGTCGGTCTCGAAATCGCCGTTGGCAAGAACTTTGATGATCCCGTTTTCCTTGAGCCAGTTGAATTCAACTACATTTGCGGCACCGTGTGCTTCATGTACTCCGAATCTCATTGATCTGAAGAGTCCGCCAAAGAAGCTGTTAAGTATCGTTTCTTTGCCAAATGCCGGAATTCCATATTTTCCACCGAGTTTGAGAAGTATGAAAAGTCCGCCTGTGTCGGCTTTTGCTTCTTCGATCGCAGTGTAGTTCTTGCCGATAGCTTTTGAAACCGGTGTTCCGTCAGCGCGATATGCAGGTCCAAGACCGTGGCTGACTTCATGCATCAGAACAAAATAGAAATAAGGGTCGAATTCTGCTTTTATTTTTCCGTGTGATATCTTTTCCGCGATCTTCATTGTGCAGTTATTGAACTTTGCCTGCATAATGTTATAGATCATGATCTGTTTCCAGCCGACATTGCCTCTTACCCATGCATCGTTTGGCAGGTTGAATGCACTTGCCATGATACCCTGAGCCGCTTCACCTGAAGAATAGATCTGATGAACCACTATCATCGGGGCGATCTTCCCTACAGCAGCCTTTGATCCGGCAGGAACCGGAAATATTGCTGAAAGGTTGCTCAGATTGTTCTCTATCTCTTTAAGTCTGTTCCCTTTTTCGTGGTCGACAACCATCAGAAATGCTTCATAAGTTGCTTTCAGCCCAAGAAAACCGTCGGCATAAACTTCAAAAGGTCCCATGACAGGATCTATCGGAACATCTTTCATCTTTACCCATAACGCTTCGGAATCTCTATAGTTTCCGGCAACCATTCCTTCTGCTCTTGCGATGAGATATTCTTTAAGTGATTCATTTTCAATGCATTCAGCGGCATCTTCAAGGTGATCGAAAAGCTCGCCGAGTTCTTCAGCATAATAAACATGATAAGGAACTGGTTTAAGTTTACCGTTCTCACGGACTATCACGGTGTATGTGTCGTTCATAAGCTCTTTTTCAGCGTCATTCATTCCTGCAAGCGCTTTTTCCCATTCCTCTTTTGTGATATCGGCAGGATAGAATGCGCAAGTTGCAGGTCTATCTTTGAATTCAGGATAAAGCGATTTGAATTCATCAAGCTGACTCCATGGTCCCATAAAAAGTTTCCAGAATTCCTTTTTTTCTTCATCTTTGCCGTTAACAACATCATTATAGATCTCGGGAAGACCTTCCATCTCCTGACGCAGAAAGATCTTAGTAATCATATCCATCGCCTTTTTCAGATGGGGAAGGGCTTTTGTAACATCCGCCGGAAGGGTCGAATAATCATAATCTATTCCGACTTTTTTGAATTTTCCGATAGCTTCAGCAACTTTTGACATTTTTTCCTCCGATTAATTTAAATGAACTCCGAAGTCTATCACCTTGAGGATTTATGTCAAATAGGAGAATTATTAATTGATTTTGAGTGACTTCTGGATTTCAAGGACTTTTTCGAGTGGAAGGTCAGTTATTTGAACAATAAATTCCACAGGGGCTCCGGCAAGTAGTGCTTTTTTGCAAGTTTCAACAGCTTTTGCGAACGCTCCTTCCTGCTTTCCTTCCTGCTTGCCTTTTGTTATCAGCCGGTCATAAAGCGAAACCATTTTAACCTCGGATTTCCGGTTAATACTCAAATCATTGCTGATTATACTCATGAATTCCTCCGTTTCAAGGTCGCTGATTTTAAAAAAATAAAACATAAAGGATTCAGCTTCCAATTCATCTTCCAAAATCCCTGATCGATCAATCATCTCAAGAATTTCTTTGATCTCATCAATATTTTTAACAAACGCCCTTTTTAACATTTCAATTGAAACCTTGAGTCTCATCGCTTCGCTGAAATCAGCAACATTCTTTCCAGTATCAAAAAGAAGATATGGAATGTCGATAAGCCATTTTTGAATAGATTGATTGTCTGTCAGCATTTCACTGAGCTTTTTGAGTTTCCATTTCTTTTTTCCGTGGTAAAAAATGAAAGGAATTATTATTCTCGGTTTCTTCTTTTCGTTCAGATCCTTTTCCCACATTGTTGTCATGTATCTAAGAATCTGAAAAAGGATCTTGTCATCATAAACTGACTTATGTTCAAAGAGAAAGTAGATGTCAACCGGTGTTTGCGAATTCACCTGAGTTTTCACAACAAGGTCTGTGACATTTTTGTGCAAAGCCGGATCAATGTGAGTGTCAGTTTCATATTCGATAACATTTAAGTCAATTAATTCAATGAGTTCTGGCGGCAGAGTGTTCTTGAGGAATACCCGCATATTATTTTCATCTGTGAAAGTCTGAATGAAAAACTGATCGTGCGGATTATGCTTTTTCAAGTTGCCTCCGGTTTCGAGATAATAAAACCGAAGAATTGAAATGTCAAATATAAATTAGAGAAGAAATATGGTGCGAAAAATGTTGCATGAAAAATATGGAAAACTATCAGGTTATTTGACATAGAACATTAACTAATTAATATCAGCAATCTGTTTCTATGGAGGTGTCGGTATGGTGAAAATCACTGAAATTGTGAATGAAAAAGTTCTTCTTTTTGACGGGGCGATGGGCACTTCGCTGATAAATTACGGGCTTGGAAAGGACGATTACCACGGTTATATGAACTGTCATGACTATCTGTCCATCAGCCGTCCTGATGTGATAAAAGAGGTTCATGCGGCATATTTCAAGGCAGGTTGTGATATAGTGGAAACTAATTCTTTCGGTGCGAATCCTATCGTTTTTGCTGAATTTGGAATTGCCGAAAAGGCGTTTGAAACTGCAAAAGCCGCGGCAGTGATCGCCCGTGAAGTTGCGCACAGCTTTTCAACAAATGACAAGCCCCGTTTTGTTTCAGGATCGGTCGGTCCCGGATCAAAGCTTCCGACACTTCTCCAGACAGATTTTGACACAATGTACAAGTCATATTTTGTTCAAATGTCAGGACTTATCGAAGGCGGAGTAGATCTTATCCAGATCGAGACCTGTCAGGACCTTCTCCAGATAAAATGTGCTCTGATCGCAGCATATGACACAATGAAAAAATATTCAAAGCAAGTGCCTGTAATTGTTCAGGTAACAGTTGAGAGAAACGGAAGGATGCTTCTTGGCACTACTATCGAATCTGTTGTCACTGCACTTGCTCCATACGACCTTTTTGCGCTTGGAATGAACTGCGGAACAGGGCCGGATGCAATGCACGAAAATGTAAAAAATCTGAAAAAAATATCGCCTTTTCGGGCTTCAATACTTCCAAATGCCGGATTTCCTGAACTTGTTGACGGAAAACTTGAATATTCTCTTACAGTTGAACAGTTTGCTAAACATATCGAAACATTTGTTAAAGTATATGGCGTTGAACTTGTCGGTGGATGTTGCGGAACAACTCCGGCACATTTAAAAGCGGCGGCGGAAAAGATCTCAGGCTGCAAACTTGAGAAACCATGCTATCCTTCACTTATCCCTTCAGTAAGTTCGACATTTTCATCGGTCGAGCTAAATGCCGATCCTAAACCGCTCATAATCGGAGAACGGGCGAATGCAAACGGGTCGAAGGATTTCAAAGAAGCACTGCTGAAAAACGATTATGACGCAATGATGGAAATAGCTTTTTCGCAGGAAGCCGAAGGATCGCATCTGCTTGATCTTACTGTGGCTTATGCCGGAAGAAATGAAGTTGAAGACATGATTAAAATGGTCAGAATGATAAATCGTGATCTAAAAACTCCGCTTTGCATCGATTCGACCGACCCTGACACAATTGAATCGGCTTTGAAATGTTATGGAGGAAAAGCGCTTATAAATTCTATAAATCTTGAAGATGGCGGAGTTAAAGCTCGGAAAATATTGAACATTGCGGCAAAATACGGCGCATCTGTCATAGCTCTGACAATTGATGAGTCAGGAATGGCTGAAACCGCTGAAAAGAAAGTCGAAGTTGCAAAAAGACTTAGAGATCTGGTGATCGAATCAGGTTTGAAAGAATCTGATATGCTGATAGACACGCTGACTTTTACACTTGGGTCGGGAGATGCAAAATACTTCAATGCGGCAGTAGAAACTTTCAAGGCGGTAAAAGAGATAAAAAAAGAGATGCCGGGAGTTTTTACTGTGCTTGGTGTCAGCAACTGTTCGTACGGACTTAAGCCCAAAGCAAGGAAGATATTGAATGCAGTTTACCTTTATCATGCTGTAAAATGGGGGCTTGATGCGGCGATCTTTCATGCAGGCAAGGTCGTTCCTATTGATTCGATTGACGGAAATATCAAAAAAATATGTGAAGATCTCATTTTCAACAGGCGGAATGACGGCTACGACCCTCTGCATCAGCTTATAAATTCGTTTGAAAGTGCTTCAATTTCTGAAAGTGAGATGCCTGCTGATGATCTGACGCCTTCTGAAAAGCTTTTTAAACAAGTTATTGACGGCAGAACGAAAGATATCGAACAAACTGTCAGTATCTTACTTACTGATCTCGGTCCGCTTGAAATAATCAATACCATACTGCTTGAGGCGATGAAAGAAGTGGGTGTGAAATTTCAGGAAGGGCGCACTCAGCTTCCGTTTGTTCTCAAAAGTGCCGAAGTTGTCAAAAAGGCGTGTGACATCCTTGAGCCGCATATCAAAACTGCCGACATAAACAAAAAAGGGACAGTCGTTCTTGCCACGGTCAAAGGTGACATTCATGATATCGGAAAAAATCTGGTTGACATCATACTGACAAACAATGGATACACAGTTTATAATATCGGAACCGACAAGTCATCGGCTGAGATCGTTTCTGCCGCACTTGAATTTAAGCCTGATGTTGTCGGATTAAGCGCACTGCTGGTCAAAAGCGCACTCGAAATGAAGACCGTCGCAGATCATTTTTCGAAAAATGGAATTGAAATTCCTCTTATCTGCGGAGGAGCTGCACTTACTTATGAATTCATTGCAAAAGAAGTTTCACCGCGGAATATTAAGGGTGCATATTACGCAAGTGACGCATTTGAAGCGATTCAGATAATGGAAAAACTCAAAAATGGATAATTCTGTTAAAGTTATTGGAAACATTCCTGTTTCTGAACTTTTAAAGCACCTTGATAGAGGTGTTCTTTTCAGATCAAGGTGGAAACTTTCGATCAAAGAAGGCGAAAAAGAGCTTGAAAGAATGCTTGCCGGATACGATCTGTCAAAACTTAGCGTTAAAGCGGTTTACGGATATTTTTCAAAAGAGACCGTGCAGAATTTCAGCGTGAATGTGAGCTATGTTCAGAAAATTTATCCGCTTTTTGCAGTGACAGTCGGAAAAACCGGTACTGAGATCGCCACTGAGATATTCAAAAAAGATAAATACTTAGACTATTTTCTCTTTAACGGACTTCTGAGCGAACTTGCCGAATCAGCCGCAGAATTTATCAATGAAAAAGTGAAAAATGAACTCAGCATAAAAAAAACCAAAAGATTTTCCCCCGGATACCCATCATGGCCGGAGATTAGCGACCAGCAGAAACTGCTTGAGATCCTCGGTGCGGAAAATATCGGCATCGCCCTCACGACATCTTTCCAGCTTGTTCCCGAACACAGCATCACAGGAATTGTAGTTTTTTAGTCATAAAAATCTTGAAAAAAACTAACTAATTGGCTAACCTGTCCCGTGCTTTTTATTTGGGGAGAAAATATGAGAAAGGGTTTAATTTTTCTATTGATTGTGTCAGCGTGGTTCGTGATGTTTGCGGCAAAACCGAAAGTTGCGGTCATGGACATTTTTGACAAGTCCAACAAAATGTCGAATGAGCTTATTGAAAATGCTACAGAAATGATGCGCGGCAAGCTTTCTGCAACCGGCAAGTTCATGGTCATCGACAGATCGAGCCAGCAGGAAAAGATGAAAGCCATGATCGGCAAGGAGAAAAAGGAAAGTTACAACCAGAACTATGACAAGGAATCACAAATTCCGCTCGGCAAAGCGCTTGCGGCGGATTCAATTCTGAGGTCAACTATATCCTGTCTTGGAAATGACTGTATGCTCAGTGCTGAGCTGGTTGATATTGCAAGAGAAGTTTCAACAAACGGCGGTACTTCAAAGTTTACCTACAACAAAAATGATCTTTCCTCACTTCTGGCGGCTATTGAAGATGTTATTGAACAGATTGCTCAGCTCGGAAGAGGAGAACTTGCAAGTTCAAGTAATAATTATGAACCGGAAAGAGGTGTGTCAGGTTCGCCGAATGACAGCTTCAGGGTTGTTTTTGATGCCAATGAAAGAGCTGAAGTGTTCATTGACGGAACAAGAGTATGCAAGTCGACACCATGTGAGCAGGCTGTTCAAGGTGGAAGCCACAATGTAAAAATGACGAGCAGAAATATGTCACCGATGGAAGAAACAATAGATTTCTACCGTAATGAAAGGATAGTTTTCCAGATGGCTGACACAGGAACCGGAGTGACCATAACCCCTTTAACTCATAAAGGAATGACCATAACAGGAGTCAGTGTGCTGAACGGAAAGACACTTCTTGGCACAGCACCAGGCTCTTTTTTCGTTTCATCAGTAAGCAACAAACTTACGCTCAAAAGGGCAGGGTTCAAGGAAACGACAATAAAGATAAATCCTGGCGATCTGAATCTGAATCCTGTGATGGAATTTGAAAAATACAGACCGTATAAAGGCGGTGCTATTGCCGGTTTTGTTGTCGGCGGCGTTCTCTTTTTGAGCGGAGTTATTGCTTATGGAGTCGGTGCAGGTCAGGAACTGGTCGATACCAACGCTGATACAACATATATTGCAAGTTATGCATTGATGGGTATCGGTATCGGGGGAATAGTGCTGGGAGCTGTGCTGATATCAATAAAAAGACCTGTTTCAGGGTCGGAAGGGTTTACTTTAAATGTTTCAGGAAGCGGTGCGAAAGTTTCTTACACCTACAAGTTCTAGAAAAGAACAGAAAAAACTTTTTCAGCAAAATCTTCAGAAAGTTCTTTCTTCGAATTTCTGAGATAAGCTATATCTGCCTGAATTAATGAAAGATAACGCATCGTCGTCTGTTCAGCACCGGCTTTTCTTGTACCTTTTTTGTCATCTTTGAGGTACTGTGCAAAAAGTTCTGTGAATTTTTTTCTGAAATCTTTAAGAACGATAGGTCTGTCTTTCGGATCTTCAACAAGATATGAAGCCGGAATACCTGTCTTCATAAAGTATTCAGCTACAAGACTTGTTGCAGTGACAATTTTCATGCCGGCAGGAATTGATGGAGGAAATTTGATTGCAAGCTGTGCTGATATTTCATCAGTTATCAGCTGGTTCGCTGCGGTCAGAAGTTCATCTTTTCCTTTAAAATAATGATAAAGGGTCGGTGCGGTAATGCCAAGCTCGTTGGCAATAAGGTTCATGGTGATCTCTTCTTCATTCAATTTGAAAAGGAGGTCTCTTGCCTTTTCGATGATTCTTTTTCTAATACTGTCTCTCATGTCTTTTCTCCTAAGCTAAACAAAGTGAAAACTTTGTAATATTCTTTCTAATCGGTCAAGCTGTCAAAAAACCAGCTTGCAATATCCCGAAAACGGCTTGTGCCGTATTACATCGGCAATGCACAAAATCAATAATACAACATTAAGTTAATAAAACAAGATTATCTATAGCGAAACACAAATTAGTGCTTTTAATTAAGTTGACTAACTTTGAGACAATAAATATAGTTTCACGCAAACTGTTTTGTGGTGGAGATATGGATAGAAAGCTTGTTACTATAGTTATTCCGGTCTACAACGAAGAGGGTATTCTTGAAGAGGCTGTGAAGAGGCTTAAGAATGATCTTGTTCCGTTTGAGCAGGACTTTACTTTTGAGCTTATTCTTGCTGAAAATGGCAGTAAAGACAATACTATTGCAAAAGGACAGAAACTTGCTGAGGCAGATCCCTTTGTTTCTATTTTTCACTATCAGTACCCTGATTACGGTCTTGCATTGCAGGAAGGTATCAGAAGGGCTAAGGGTGAAATAGTGATATGTGACGAGATCGATCTCTGTCTGCCCGAATTTTATGAAAAAGCTCTTGATCTTTTTAAAAACAGCGGCGTTGAAATGATAGTCGGTTCCAAAAGAGTTGAGGGTGCAAATGATCAAAGACCTTTTAAAAGAAGGTTTGCGACATGGATTTTGAATATTATGCTTAAAGTAATCCTCGGTTTTAAAGGAACTGACACTCACGGTGTAAAAGCATTTCTGAAAAAACCATTGATGCCCGTTCTTGATAAATGTATTGTAGGAAAGGATATTTTTGCGAGTGAATTTGTTATAAGAGCTGAAAGAATGGGTATAAACATCAAAGAAGTTCCGATATCTCTTGATGAAAAGAGGGCTCCTTCGATAAAACTTATGAAAAGAGTTCCGAAAGTGCTTTCAAATCTTGCCTATCTTTTCTGGAACATCAGAGTCAAGAACAGATAATGAAAACAGCTTCTTTCAATATTGATGTAGATCCTTTGATCTGTTACTATTCGATTCACGGACTGGATCATATGCCTATTCCGGATGACCCGATATATCTTTCAGGAATAAGAAAATTTCTTGATCTGCTCGACACAACAGGCATTAAGGGGACTTTTTTTATTACGGCATACGGGTTTAATGACAAAAATATTCCTGTATTGAAAGAGATCGTTTCAAGGGGTCATGAGATCGGAAATCACTCGTTTTCTCACGATTACAGGCTTACATTGATGACCGCCGGTGAAATTGAAAGTGAGGTGATAAAGAATCATCAGTTCATTAAGGAAAAGACAGGATATGACTGCAAAGGATTCCGCAGTCCCGGATACAACTCATCACCTGATATTATTGCGGCACTTAAAAAGGCAGGATATTCTTATGATTCCTCGCTTTTTCCTTCAATGCTTTATTACTGTGCAAAATGGATTCTGATCAAATTGAAAAGCCTGAAAGGTCATATATCAAGGTCCGTCATCTATTCATTTAGCGATGCTTTCGGGAATTATAAGCCGGAATTTATAGATCATGATGTGAAAGATGCCGTTTCTTCAGGAGATTTCACGGAAATTCCGATAACAGCACTGATCCCTCCGCTTGGAATACCGCTTATCGGAACTTCGATAATTGCTTTTCCGTCATGTATTCTTGATCTGATGCTTAAAATATCTCGATCACGGTCATTCATAAATATTGAAGCTCACGGCATAGATCTTTGTGACAGGTCAGAAAGCAGTGCGTTTGAACCGCTTATCGGCATACAGCCTGATCTGAAATACTCTTTTGAACGGAAACTTGAAAGATTCGAGAAGGTTGTAAATTATTATAAAGAAAACGGATATGTGTTTAAAACACTTTCCCAGATCGCTGAAATAAAAAAGGACGGCTATGACTTTTAGAAACGATTTTCTCGAAACTCTTTTTAAACGAAAAGGTGGAATAAAACTGGGGCTGGGAAGGATATCTTCAGCTTTTCCTCTCATATTGGAAAAGAAAATCCCGGTATATCATGTCACCGGTACTAACGGAAAAGGGACGGCAGTCTATGCTGTTTCGCATATTCTTCAAAGCAACGGTTTTAAGACAGGAAGGTTCATCTCGCCGCATCTTTACGACTATAACGAAAGGATATCTGTCAACGGACAGAATATTTCAGACCCGGAGATCAGTGACATTTACAGTTTTATAGAAAAAAGAGTGCCTGATTTTGAAGAGCTTTCGTTTTTCGAGATAACTTTTCTGATGGCGTGGAAGCATTTCGAAATGACAGATTGTGACAGAGTTGTGCTTGAGGTCGGGCTCGGAGGCAGGCTCGATGCAACGAATATTATAGACTGGCCGAAGACCGACATAATAACTTCAATAGGTTTAGATCACACCCATATTCTCGGTGATACGCTGGAAAAGATCGCTTTTGAAAAACTCGGGATAATTAAAAACGGAGATCTTGTTCTTTTAGGACGCAGCAAGGATGATAAATTTGATAGATTTCTTGTTTCGGAAGCTTATTTGAGAGGAGCCAAACATGTTGTCAATGATCTGACCTGCGGATCCAGTCTTACGGAAACAGTGGACATAAGCGAAGATCAGAAAAGAAATTTCAAACTTGCGTTCTGTGCAGTCAATCTTACTGAAAAAAACATTATAATACCTGATTTTTCAGATCTGAAGCTTCCCGGAAGATTTGAAGAAATAAGCCCTGGAATAATTATTGATGTCGCTCATAATCCGGCTGCAATAAACTCACTTGTTGAATATATTAAGAAAAAAGGAATGTCTGTCGCTTTTTTGTACGGTGCGATGAAGGATAAGGATATATTCAGAGTGACAGAACTTCTGTCCGCGATCACGGAAGATATTTTTATTATTTCACTTGATGCCGAAAATAGAGGTGCATCTGTAAAAGAGATTACAGATCGTGCCGGCATTAATACGAAGTCAAAACTGAGATCATGCGAGAATGATGAAATGACAATGAAAATGGCGATTACCCATACAAGAGAGAACGGGTTGAAACTGATCGTTACCGGAAGTTTTCATACTATTGAAAACTTTGTAAGATCAGATAGTTATAATGATCTGGTAGAAAGATGAAAATTGAAAAGATTTTTCTTAAAAATTTTCTGATAATCAGGGATTCAATTATTGAACCCGCCTGTGGATTGACCACTGTAACAGGTGAAACGGGAAGCGGAAAGAGCCTGTTTGTTTCAGCCATGAAAGCGCTTCGCGGAGAGAGAATAGGTAAAAATCTTGCCGGCAAATGGGGCGGATCGGGCGAGATTGCATTTGAAATAAAACTTGAAGAAAGTGACATCGAAATAAAACAGAAACTTTCAGAAAATTCAATAGAAATTGAAGACGGCGAAGTAATAATAGTAAGGCGGATGTTCGGCGAAAAAAACAGTGCCTATCTTAACGGAGTTCCGGTGACCTCTTCAATAATTTCAGATATTTTTGCGGATCATATCGAGATAGGGAGCCAGTTCGAGAACAGAGAGCTTTTCAAAAAAGATTACAGGATGAAGATAATTGATTCTAAAGCCGGGAACGGAAAACTTGTTTCGGAATACAGGAAGATTTTTGAAAAGATAATGTCGCACAGAAATGAAATAAGCGAACTAAAAAGCAAGGATGATCCGGCAAGAAGAGATTATCTTGAATATCAGATAGATGAAATAGAGAAAATTGCAACATATCAGAGCGAAGACAGAGATCTCAGAATAAAAATGGATTTCATTGAAAACCGCTCGAAGATCCTGAAATACTCGAATGAACTGACAGAGCTTTTTTCCAATTGCACGAAAGATATTTCAAGGTCTGCCGATCTGTCTGAAAACATTGCAGAACTTGCCGACATGAAAGATCTTCAGAAAAGAATTTCCAGCGTTTCAATCGAAATTGATGATATCAACAGGTCGCTTGGTACGGTTCTTTCAAAGTTCGATGAAGATATTGATGCTGAAAATGTCGAAGAGAGGTTCACTCAGCTTTCGACTCTGATGATGAAGCATCAGGCGGCATCTTCCGAAGATCTTTTAAAGAGATTGGAGCAGATGAATGAAGAGCTTTTTGAAATAAATAAAATTCCACAGAAAGTAAAAAAACTTGAGAAAGAATGCGGCGAACTTATTTCTCAAGCTACAGATAAAGCGCTTCAACTTCGTAAGAAAAGAGAACCTGCGGCTATAAAATTGCAGGAAAGCATTTTGAAATACCTCATAAAATTCGGAATGAGCGGAGTTAAATTCTCTGTTGCGCTTGAAAAAACAGCGGAATTGAATGAGACGGGACTTGACTCAGTCGAATTCCTTGTAAATACGATAGGAACTGGAGAAATGTTTCAGATATCTTCGCTTTCCGGAGGAGAGCTGTCAAGGCTTCTGCTTTCAATAAAACTTGTTGACGATGAAAGCGGCAAGGTACTTCTTTTTGATGAGATCGACAGTTCAATAGGTGGTGAGACGGCTAAGAACGCTGCAAATGAAATGAAGAAGAATTCAAATAAAAATCAAATACTTGTTGTCACCCATTTTCCGCAGACAGCTTCTGTGGCGGATGTTCATATTCTTGTGGACAAAACGGCAGTGAATGGTGAAGTCATGGCTGGAATAAGAATTTTGAACAGGGATGAACGGGTTCGGGAACTTGCCAGAATGATGGGTGAAAGCGGTTCGGCAGATCTTTTAGCAACAGCGGGTAAAATGTTAGGAGGCGACAATGAGTAAAAAAGTTGCAGTGTGTATTCCGACTTACAATGAAAAAGAAAATATCATCAAAATAATTGAAGCGGTACACGCTGAAGTTAAAGATGCTGACATTCTTGTTGTTGATGATAATTCCCCTGATAATACCGCAGGCATTGTTAACGAATTCATGAAGAATAATGATTTTGTTTCTATAAAAGTCAGAAATTCAAAAGAAGGTCTCGGTGCGGCATATATTGACGGATTTTCGACACTTATAGAAAGAGGTTATGAAATTATAATCCAAATGGATGCCGATTTTTCCCATCAGCCCAAGTATCTGCCTGAAATGATTAAGAAAATAGAGGAAGGCTATGGAGTTGTTATAGGCTCAAGATATGTGAAAGGCGGCGGAACAAAGAACTGGAATCTGATGAGAAGGATAATTTCAAAAGGTGGAAGTTTTTATGCATCGACCATACTTATGCTCGGAGTTCACGATGTCACCGCAGGATATAAATGCTGGAGTGCAAAGCTTCTTAAAAAAGTCATCAGCACACCGCTTGTCCTCTCTGGATTCGGCTTTCAGATCGAAATGGCGTTCAGAACAAAAGTTGCAGGGACAAAAGTCTTTGAACTTCCTATAGTCTTCCCTGACAGAGAAGAGGGCATCAGTAAAATGAGCGGTAAAATATTCAAAGAAGCCCTTTTCGGGGTGTGGAAATTAAGAATGATAGGAATCAAGATTATATCCAAGTAAATTCAAGCTGTTAGCTAGATTCTGTTAATAAGACATCGATTTTTGTGACCATAAAACAAAATTATTGCGTATATTAATCTGGAAATCTTTTAAAAGGAGAAAAATATGTTTTCTGATGACCGGTTTTATAAAGATTTCAGGAATGGAAATCAGGCTGTTCTATTTGAAGTGTATAAAAATTATGCACCTAAGGTGGCAAATTTTCTTTATAAAGGTTTTATATTTAAAGCATGTGACAAGGATTGTCGTTTTTCGGGATATAAAAATAACTGTGATCTTGTAAATGCTGTCCAGTTGACATTTGAAAAAGCTTTCACAAAAAATGCTATCAGAAGTTATGACGGTATCAGACCCTATGAAACTTATCTTTTCACCATTGCAAAAAATGTGGTTGTTGACGATCTCAGAAAAAAAAGGATTCCATTAACTGATAATGTCATTGATGTGGAGGCTGTTCCTGCTGAAAGTGCCTGTACGAATCCTGAAAGAAAGATGCTCATTGAAGAACTGAAAAATTTGATGGCGGAATTCACAGCCGTTCTTGAACCTTTGGAAAGAGATGTGCTGAAATACCGTTTCACGGAAGGTTTTTCACAGGATACTACTGCGGAAGTAACAGGTCTGACAAGAACCATGGTGAGAACACTGGAAAAAAGCATCAGATTGAAAGCTCTGGAATTCTTTAGTAAATCTGGTTACTTAAATGATGTAAACAGGAGGATGGTTGTTAATATCATGCTTCTGCAGATTTTTAAGATTTAGTGGAGGAAGACAGCGATGAAACAGCGTAATATTTTTGAGAAATGGTTTCTTATGGAAGATATTTCTCCTGATTATTTTAAAAAATGTTCGAATGAAAAAAGAACTCATGAAAAATTTTCAGCAATAGAACGGGCTTTATGCGGCATGAGTTCAACTGATGTGCCTATTTCGCATTTTGATTTTGAAAGAATTGAACGGAATCTGTTCAGGCATAGAATTGATTTTTCATGGATTTTTAAACGGAGAACTCTGGCACTTACTGCTCTTGCTGCGGCTTTTTGTGCTTTGGTTATTTCAATAGTTTCATTTTCAAAAATAACGACTATGTCAGATGAGTTTTTACGAAAAGGTGATCCGGCTCTTGGCGCTTTGCCTAAATTATATGCCTTCTGTATTTCGCCTGACAGCAGCACAGTAAAAGCTGTCGGTGATGATTCTGTTACATGCAGACTTGATTCGGAATTGCAATTTGCACTTTCAAATTCTGAAAAAAGTGAGTTCAATTATGTGTATATTACAGGTATCAGGTCAGACGGGCAGAGAATGTGGTATTATCCGGAATTCGGAAATGACAAAAGTGTCAAAATCAAAAATAATATGAGTAAGGAACCGTTCGGTACAAGTATCAGACTTTCATCAAATCATATTAAAGGCAGTGTTGATATTACGGCTGTTTTTTCTGCGGAGAGTCTTTCTTATGATGATATTTTGCAATTTATGAATAAGGATAAAGAAAAAAAGAATATTAAAAATATTTACATTCAGTTCTTCAGTTTTAAAATAGATTGATTTTTGGAAATAGAAAAAGCATGTTAAAAATACTGACTATTTTTGCTTCTGTGTTGTTATTCTGTGAATTATGTGCAGTAAATTCCGATAATTCCGGTAATATCCCGAAAAGGTTTGTTGTTATTGTAGGGGTAAACAGTTCTCCTGCGAATTCCAGCTTGGAACCGCTCAATTTTGCTGATGATGACGCAGCAAAGTATTTTGTAATTATGAAAAGGTACTCTGAAAAGACCTATCTGCTTACGACGCCTGACAGTGATACGCAGAAAAGATTTCCGCAAATTTCCGGCTATGCTGTTGTTCCGTCAAAAGATAATCTGAAAAATTATCTTTCAAAGATTTACAATGAAATTGCAGAAGTTAAGAAAAAAGGGTTTTCAACAGATCTTATGTTCATTTATTCGGGTCACGGTATTTTTCTTGATGATAAGGAAGGAGCTCTGACCCTTTCCGACGGAGTGATTTCAAGGACAGAACTTTATGACTATGTGATTAAGAAAAGTCCTGCGGATTTTAACCATCTGATAATTGATTCATGCAATTCCTATTATATGGTGAATCAGAGGGGAGGAAAAGAGGAATGGAAAAAGCAGTCGACAGGAGTTGTGAGGAGCGATGCCGTCAGGAACTTCTTTTCAGGCTATGATCTGTCATCTTATCCGAATACAGGGGTTGTTCTCTCGACATCTTCAGAGGCTGACAGTCATGAATGGAACCGTATTAGAAGCGGAGTTTTCAGTCATGAACTTTTAAGCGGGATTATAGGTGCTGCCGATGTAAATGAGGATGGAAAAATTGAATACAGTGAAATCAAAGCTTTTCTCGATGCTGCAAATCTTAAAGTTAATGATACAAAAGAAAAACTTTCGATTTTTGTCAAACCGCCTGCCCAGGATCAGAGAAGAGCGCTTTTTATTCTGGATGGAGTGTCTCAAAGTGCAATTCTTAAAATACCCCGAAATATCAAAGGCCGTTTTTTCATAGAAAACAGTTTGGGAACGAGATACTTTGATATGAATAAAACCAATGAACAGTCTGTCAGTATCATGCTTGTACCTGAAAAACTTTACTATCTGGTTGATAACACCAATTTTCTCGTTTATAAAATAGAAAACGCATCGCACGGAGAAATCTTTTTCAGCAGACTTAAAGCTGAAAAAGAAGGTGTGAAAAGTAAAGGTATCAGCGATGATAGATTAAAAGCCGCTCTTTTTGCTCAGCCTTACGGGATCAGTTTTTATAAAGGAGTGATTGCCGCATCTGATTTTATTTCAGTGTCGTTTGAAGATAATAAGGCTGTCAGTTTCGATGAAAAGAATGAGCAGACTCCGTCATGGCTTAAAATTACAGGCTGGAGTATGTTAAGCTTCGGTGTCGTTGCAACTGTTTTCGGCGGTGTGTCTCATTATATGATGAATGAATCTAAAGATGACTTCGATAAGGATGGTAATGATGAGGATTCATATCTCAGATGGCGTGGATCAACTATCGCAGGATATGCCGCCGGAGGCTCAATAGCGGTATTCGGGATTTCAATGCTTATCTGGGATGCTGTCAGAAAAACTGATACGGTTGAAAAAAGGGAAGCTGTATATATGTTTCCCGTTAAAGACGGTTTTATTGCAGGATTTTATGGTGAGTGGTGATGAAAAGAACTTTAATTCCAGTGTGTTTTCTGTTTTTGTCCGCCTGTTCAGGTTTTTTTAGAAGTGACCGGGGAAAACTTGGGGAAGAATGCTTCGAGAACGGAACCTGCCGTGACGGATTGGTTTGTTCGGACGGTTTTTGCATATCGGTTCTTGATACTGCCGATGAAGATGATGATACCGGATACAGTATGAGTGATAATGACACTGATACTCATGATGATTTTGTGGAATATCAGGACACTGGTGATCTGGATGATACTGACACAGCAGATGACATAGATGATGAGGCTGTTTTTGACAATGATAAAACAGATACTGACAGAGCAGAAAATCCTGATATTAATGATGACGACTCTTTAAACCCGGATGATAATATTCCCGTGGATACAGACAATTTAATTACAGATGCTGATGATCTCAATGATGCTGATGCTGATTCCGGTTCTCCGGCTGATGACGGCAGTAACAGAATTGTCATAATAGCACATACTTCCGGAAGTTTAAGAAGCCTGTATCTTGTAACGAAAAGAGGCGGAAATGTAGTCAAACTCATGGCGTTTCCTTATGACAAGGCTGTTAATGATGCTGAATTTCCCGCATGTCTGAGTCCATCTGGAGATAAACTCGCCATTTTGAACAAGGAAGTTTCTCCTGAAAAATTTGAAATCTGGAAAATAACCGGAACTCCTGAAAAAACAGGCGAAGTAGATTTTAGCGGGTTGCTTTATCCGTATAATTATATCAGCAAATGTGATTTTATTTCCGAAACCAGACTTGTGATCGGTTATATGGTCAAAGATGAAACATCTGTCTGCACGAATCTGAACAGGGCGGCACTGTCACTATGGGATATTGAAAACAGCACAGCCGAGCTTCTTTCGTCAGAAAAAATGGGATGTGCCGCAGCAGAAACATTTGTGTCTGTTGCTTCAAGAGAAAGTGTACTTGCTTCATTCTGGCCTGGAAATTATGTCGGTCAGACATTTATTGGTGAGTTGAGTTTCGGAGATGATGAAATTTCATCATGGGGAAATCAGACTGCCATAGCTTGTTCAGGTTCTGACGGGCACACTCAGGAAGGTCCCTCAGTTTCGGATTCAGGAAACAAAATCGCTTTTGTATATAACAGAGCGTCAGGATATGATGGCATAAAAGATATAATTTTATGCAGCAGGGATAGTTCTGTAAGGAGTGTGATTGTCCAGTGTCCTGATATGGATTCGCAGTGGATAGGCGGGACTCAGCACCCTTTCATTTCAGAAGAAAAGGTTCTTTTAAGCTGTGACAGAGCATCAGCATACGAAGTTGATATTTCAGGAACACTTCCTGTAGATATAGAGAACTGTATTACATCGGAAAGCTGTATAAAATGGGATCTTTCAGAAATATCCGCCGATCTGGAAGTCAGATCTTTGAATTTTATTGATTCAGCTCCGTGGAACGGATCACTTTTGCCGGAATTGAATGATTTTAACCAGTGTGTTGACGGATATTCCTGTGCAAGTTCCGGATGGAAAACGCTTTTTTGCGGTGCAGACGCTGTTGAAACATGTCAGTCCGGAACAGTCTGCTCTGCCTGGGACGGGAGCTGCTGCAATGTAACGGAAGATACTTCAGGCGGTCACGGTGCGATAATATGTTCAAAAAACAATACTGTTGTAAAAGGAGTTCAAGGTTCCGCCCCGCTCAGATTATATGGCGGTAAAATAAAAATTGACGATTCCCGTTGCGGTAGCAGGCTTTTAAAGCAGGTGCAATACTGTCTCACTCTTGAAAGGCTTGATAAAACATGGTGTTACGGCGGAATGACTATATCTGAAGACAATTATGCCGAATTCAGTGTTCCGGCGGCGGGTTTAAAACTGGATGAAGATCTTCTGGACGGTGATGTTCTGGTTCCATCGTTGAAAAACATCAGATTCGATGGTCTGGATTCATTAATAACTCTCGAAATTTCAGCAAGTTACACTGTAAGTGATGAAAGTTGCGGAGTGACAATGTCTGATATTACATCCGGTAACGGTGACTTATCAGGAAATTACTGCACAATTCCGATAAATGGAACAGTTAATCTTTCAGGAGGATTTTCAGTCAAATTGCTGTTCTGCTTCCTTGATTCTCTTGGAAATGTCACAAGTGCATTGGATAAAACTGCCAGTTCCACATATGCGTTCACTGAATACAAAACATGCAGTACCGGAATGAGCTGTGCCGACAGTGAAGCTGAACTGCTGGTGGTCGCCGGAGTAAGTTTTTCGACTGACAGAACTGAAGAATGCGAATCATTTCTTGCCGGAACAATGAGTCAGGACAACATATTTGCTTCAAAAAGAATCACTCTCCCGGCATGCCAAAGCAAATGCTCGATATGTCAGTGAAAAATGTTTACAAGGGGAAACCAAATGAATAGAAATCTGATTTTATTTATTCTTGTTTTTGTGATACTCCTGACAGCGGGAACATCCTGTTCCGGTAAGGATGACAGCATTTACGGAAATGACAGCGACCATTATAAAGAACAAACAGATACTGATAAAACAGAGGCAAATCAAAATGATAAGGATGAAATTAAAAATGATGAAGATAGAGTTACGGATGAAAAACAGGATCTGGATTCGGTGGACAAAGATATAATCGATGAAAATATTGAAGATAATGAAATTAACGATTTAGATTTTGAAGAAAACGATGAAGAAATTGATAATGTTCCTGATGAAGATACAATTCCAATAACAAATATCAACACTGGTACAAAGTATATCGTTTACTCGGAAGACATTGCAAATGAGTATCAAAAGAATTGTTTTGATTATGTTAAACTTGCTAGATTGATAAGTGTACATTGTGAAACCCCTGATAAAATTGATTTAGAAACTCCAAGCGGTAAATGTTATGTGCCTTATTATATGACGGGTAATGCTCCTAAACAAGCAACTTCTTCTTGTGCGAT